>PBWV01000024.1 GCA_002728255.1 Rhodospirillaceae bacterium
ACCATTAATGCCGCCATTGCTAGTACGAATACATCAGCTTTGTATCAGTTGGCTGGCTCCCCTAGAGGGTTGTATTTTATTCCGAAGCCGCACGATTATGTTGCAGGCTGGCATCGCATGAATCTTAAGGCCCCGTGGATAAAGCCCGCAATTGGTACTGCAGGAGTGGATCTTTCGGTTGATAATCCTTTGGAAGGGGGAAGTTACGGTTATCCCATCTTAATTACGTACGCCGATAGAGATGGGCAAATGGCTTACGATCTTGCGAGGCTCATCCATATCAATTATGAGGAGTTCAAGGATGCGCACTCTAGTGGTGTGGGTTTTGCAATGGAGCGTCAGGTGTTTGATTGGATCGTACCGTATCATGATGGTGCGGTTCAATATTTTAGGGAAATAGGTGTCTGGACTGAGGAACATCAAGTCCACAACGATGGGTTAGTAGCGAGGCAGGATGCCTTGTCGCTTGCTTGGAATGAATTCTTGAAGAAGGACATTCCTGAGGAAACTTTCTATGAAGAGTGGATGCAGGCTCGCTTTGTTGCCTTGTCGGAAGCTGGAATGGACACGGTATGGGGGGAATAAAAAAGTCCGCCGAAGGCAATGATTATGAGGACACCAAGTCACCTGCTCGTTTCCGGTCTCTGACGAGATACTCGAGGCTAATATTTCTTTCGTCCGCTATTGCTGGCCTGTTATTTTCAGTGTATCAAATTATGGGTCTTCATACTTTGACAGGCCTGGCAGTTTTAGAAAATAGTTATCTGTACTTGCTGCTTGCGTTGTTCCTTTCCAATGTTTTTTTAGTTTTTCCGGCTACAGCTAATTCTCCACGGTCTCATATTCCCCTTTATGACATTTTCTTATTCCTAATTTGCCTAAGTGTCGGTGGTTATTTTTCGGTAACCGGATTGACTAGCCTGCAGGAGGGTTGGGAATTTATTTCGCCAACGGGGCCTGTCGCCATGGCGTTTGTTTTTTGGTTATTGATCATGGAGGCCGCGCGCCGCACCGGCGGTTGGGGGATCGCCATCATATTCGGAACATTTTCCTTGTATCCTATATTTGCAGATATGCAATTTATGCCAGCAGTTCTGTCGGGGTTATCACAAGATATAGTTGCTACAGCAAGTTACCACATGATGAGTGAGGAATCCGTGTTGGGTATTCCTCTCAGGGTCTTCGGAACGTTAATAGTAGGATTTATTTTGTTTGGAGTTGCCTTGCAAAGTACAGGTGGCGGTCGCTTTTTCATAAATCTAGCCTTTGCAGTATTGGGAGGCGTGAGGGGCGGCCCGGCCAAGGTAGCAATATTTGCCAGTGGTTTATTTGGCTCGTTGAGCGGCAGCGTTGTCACTAATATTCTTACCACTGGATCTATGACAATACCCGCTATGAAAAGGACAGGTTATCCACCCCGTTACGCTGGTGGAATTGAAGCTTGCGCCTCTACGGGCGGGGTATTAATGCCTCCGGTTATGGGGGCGACGGCCTTTGTCATGGCTTCTTTCTTGGATATCCCATACGTGGCCGTGGCTTTGGCGGCTGTTGTTCCGTCTTTCCTTTACTTTTTTGGACTTTTTGTACAAATCGACTCGTATGCCGCGCGAAATGATATTCAAGGTTTGCCCAAATCTGAGTTGCCTTCTGTTAGGAAAACCCTTTCTGAGGGCTGGTATTATATTTTTGGGTTCCTACTATTAGTTTACCTACTAATTTATTTGAAACGTGAAGCCCATGCTCCCTTCTATGCAACGGTGGCGCTTCTAGCTTTAAGCCAATTTGGGAAACTGAAGCGGCAGGACGTTTGGTACTACATACTTGGAGGTGCAATCTTAGCTTTTCTGGCCATTATTATAGCTAGCGTAAAATTTTCCGCTGCATTTGTTACAACGGTGCCTTTAGGTGCTGGAGTGATATTGCTGGCTTTGAGCCAGGCACCCAAAGAGATACGTATTTCCTTGGACAAGGTGTCTGGGTTCTTAGAATCTAGTGGGCGATTGCTCACGGAGTTAGTTGCTATTTTGGCCGCTGTCGGACTTATTATCGGTGGGTTGATGATGACCGGCGTGGCCAGTTCTTTTTCGGGAGAGATTACCAGGTTAGCGGGGGGTGAGTTAATGCCGTTGCTGTTTATGGGGGCGGCAACGGCATTTATACTGGGCGTTGGCATGACCGTAACAGCTGCTTATATATTGCTTGCTATTGTTTTAGCTCCAGCTCTCATTGGCTTAGGATTGGATCCAATAGCCGTACATTTATTCATCCTATATTGGGGAATGATTTCGTTTATTACCCCACCGGTGGCATTGGGAGCTTTTGCTGCAGCTAGCTTGGCTGGCGCGACACCTATGCGGACTGGTTTCGAGGCAATGCGGCTGGGAAGCATTGTATATTTTTTACCCTTCTTTTTTGTGTTAAATCCAGCGTTGGTACTTAATGGGGATGCTTTAACTGTTATTGTTGAGGTATGTACTGCAGTGGTGGGGATAGTAATGATAGCAGCGGGGTTACAGGGACATCTTATATTGGTGGGTTCTTTTTACTCAGATCTTCTGTCATGGATTTATAGGGTGATACTTATCATTGGCGGGTTGGCTCTGGCGTATCCGGAGATGGTAAGCAATGGAGTAGGGATCATCGTGTTGATTTTGGTTTTTGGCATGACGCGTTTAATCCCCTTAAAAACTTAGGAATACGAGGCAGGGTGAGATTGTGGATAAAGAAACAGTAGTGCTTTCTTATGACGTAATTGTGGTTGGCTCAGGCGGTGCGGGGAGTGCGGCGGCGCATGCTGCCTCTCGCGATGGCGCTAGAGTACTTGTAGTTACAAAAGATCCAATCGGTTGTTCGGATAGTAAAATTGCCGAGGGCATAGTCACGGTTCGAGGTGTGGCTGAAGAAAGTGATAGTCATGAAGTGTTATCTGACAATCTTCGGCTTGCTGGTGGAGACCTCCCTGTTCCGGAGATCACTGAGGCTTTTGCTGAGGATTCTGAGGAGGCATATGATTGGCTGCGTCGTCAAGGGGTGCGCCCCAGAATTGATTCTAAAAATGGCGGGCCGGTGGTACTGCCGATTGCCCTTGGGGGACACAGCCACCGTAGGTCGGTTAGTCATGATAATGGCGGCCTGGCGGTAGGTCATGCGGCGTGGAATGCTGTCGTGCAGGGAGATGGCGTTGACTATATAGAAGACGCTTGGTTTTTGGACATTGTGACCGAGGACGGGCCAGAGGGTCCCGTGGTGGTGGGCGGCCTCATTTACGATGCCGGGGAAGGGTGCCTAATTACTGTTCAAGCTCCAGCCGTAGTTATTGCGGCGGGTGGTTTGAGCACCTTATATTTTCCGAATACAGATACCATGCGTGGTAATACGGGGGACTCTTATGCAGTGGCAGCCCGGGCAGGCGCAGAGCTAGTTGATATGGAACAGGTGCAATTTTTGCCGTTTTGCTTGACGTCGCCGCCATCATACGAGGGTTTGTTAGCGGGTGAACCGGTAACCGCCGGATATCTGGGGGTTATCCGTGGGGCCGACGGCAAAGTAATATTAGATAGCGTTATGCTCAGGACTCGCGCTGAATGCGCAGCTGCAATGGTTAGGGCGGTGGAAGCTGGAAACGGCACTGAGAATGGAGGCTGTTACCTAGATTTAACGGCAAATGTTAAAGGTGAAAGATCGGCAAAATATTACGTAAAATTTGTCCATACTGCTGTAAGCGGGGTAATGGTAACGGTCCGGCAAGCCTTGGGCCGTGCGGCGGCTGAGTTCAAGGAAATATGGGAAGTTAGACCCGGTGCACATTATTGCATGGGTGGCGTCCGGGTTGATGCGGAAGGTAGCGCTGAGGCACTGGCCAACCGCCAGCCGGTTCGGGGTTTGTTTGCTGCAGGACAGGCAATGGGCGGTGTTTTTGGTGGCAATCGCCTAGGCTCAACATCCTTATCGGAGGGACCTATTTTTGGCGCTAGGGCTGGGCACAAGGCGGCTGAATTACGGGTCAAGAAAACGCCGGAGGAGAAGAAAAGTCTATCTTCGGAGTTTGAGATTGCGCTGAGGAGTTACCTTGAAGTCTTTGGACAGGAGGGCGATAGGTCAGGTTCCGGAATGATAAGGGAGCTGCAGAAAGCAGCCTGGAATGGAATTGGTCCGGCTCGGAGCCGAGTTGGTTTAGAGAGATTTTTGAGGCAGGTGGCGGATTTTAGGAAACAAGCTTCAAGCATAGCTGTGAGTGATGAGTCCATATGGAACCAGGCCTTCATCGATTATGTCGAGTTCCTGAATATGCTGGACACAGCAGAGGCAGTCGCAGTTTCCGCCTTAAATCGACCAAATAGCTTAGGGGCGCATATTAGGATGGACGGAGGTAATACCTCCGTTTTGTTTACGAAACCTTATTCTGTTGGGGTGTTTCACGCTAAGTCTGGGGCCCTTCAAACCTGTAAGCTGGATAGGCCTTCCACGCCATGGTCAACGTTGTTGGTACATGCCTATCATGGACTGAAACGTAGATTAGAGCTGAAGGTCCTTTGGTTTTTGCCTTTGGTATTGCAGGATAGAATTGTGGAGAAGAAATTTCGAGATGTTATGGGTTCGTTGGAGACAGAAAGACCTGAGGCTGAACGTAAAGTCTCTAATGGGGAGGAGTTAGAGGCGGCGTGAAAGTTGAATTAGCCATAATTCGTGGTGGTGAAAAGAGATTAGTCCCTTTCGAGTACGCGCCGCGTGAAGAAGGCGAAAGGCCAATGGCCTTGGATGTTTTACTTCAGGCGCAGGCAACTGACATTCCCGATTTATCGTTTAGGTATGGTTGCCGAAATCGAACCTGTGGGCTGTGCACGATAGATATCAATGGACGGCCAAGGGTAGGTTGCCGAGCGCGAGTTCGTGAGGGTGATCAGCTTAGCGCTCCCTCCACACTCCCGGTCATTAGAGATATGGTCTCCAAGCGGGATGGAATTGCCAGACAGCTTCGGGGAAGGGTGCCAAGTACATTGCGCGGGAATGATTTAGACGTGGAGGCTCCCGAGGATTATCATGCACTAACAGCCTGCATAGAATGCTACGCGTGCCTAGATAACTGCCCAATGCATGCTAGGAATTTCGACCAAGGTATCGAACAGCGAGATGAAAATAAGGCTTATAAAGCAGGCAACCCATTTTCGCTTCTGAAATTACAGCGGATAAGGTTGGATCCTGTTGCTACGAGAGACGACGCGAATAAGGCGTTGGAGGCCGCTATCGAATTAGGAATAGATGCGTGCTATGAGTGCCCTGGCTGTAAATGCGGAGTTGGAATTGACTTAAAAAGGAAAGTTGTCAAGCCGTTGGTAGATGCTAGCAAGGCCTTGTCATCTGAAGATTAATTCGAAAATTGTGGATAACTGAATTCTGGCTGGTACGTTTCTGGATAGCATTTGGGGGGGGTAATGCTTACGAAACAACAAATATCTGACTTTCAGTCTAATGGGATTTTGGTAATAGAACAGTTAATGGCCGAAGGCGCTATCCAGGAGTTACGCCAGCGGGTTGAGACCATAGCGTCTGGTCGGAGTGCCTTTCCCCGAAGCGATATGGAGTTCGAACCTGGTACAGAGAGCCATGGGCTTAGTATAGATTATCTAAGGAAACTCAATAATTGTGCCAAAAACGATGCTGTGTTCATGGAACATGCCAAAAGACCGATGCTTCTTGATGTTATTGAGTCTCTGCTAGGACCTGATATTAAGCTTTTAACGGATCAGTTATTTATGAAGCCTCCTGGTGGAATGGAGAAAACATATCATCAGGATTCCCCATACTTTCCCATAAGGCCCATGGAGTTAGTGTCGGCTTGGACCGCCTTAGACGATGTTACTCTGGAGAATGGTTGTTTGTGGGTGGTGCCTGGGAGCCATCTTGGAGGAGCCTTGCCTCATTCCGAGGTCTGGATGGTTGGAGATCGGGAGGATATGCATGTTCCTGAGGAAATTATTGATAGAGGGGCTGAGCAACCAATTCTACTAAAAGCGGGGGATGTGTCTTTTCACCATGGATTGCTTTTGCATAGATCGGGCCCAAATCAAACCGGTAACAGGCGGAGGGGTTTGGCAACCCATTACATGAGTGCCCGATCGCGTTGGGTCGGTGAGGCATTGCCTAAACCTTTTTATCCGCTCTTGCGAGGAAAGAGCCACGAAGGTTGTGTTTGAAACTGGTTAAATCGGAATGTGGATTTTATGATGAATAGCGAGAAACTTAATTGGCACGAGGACATGTTCACAGTGTTTAGAAGTCAGAATATTACCCTTGTTGGGCATGTTCCAGATGCAGGCCATACTCCATTAATACAGCTTTGCGAGCGTCAGAACGATATAGATGTGGTTACCTTAACAACAGAGGAAGAAGGCGTTGGCCTTTTGTCTGGTGCATGGGCCGGAGGCCGAAAAGGCGTTTTGCTCATGCAGTCAAGCGGGGTAGGGAACTGCATAAATGCCCTTGCACTTCCCCAAATTTGTAGAATTCCGTTCTTTACTATTGTTTCCATGCGGGGGGAGTGGGGCGAATTTATTCCCTGGCAAGTTCCTATGGGGCAGGCGACCCCTTCAGTGTTGGGCGCTATGGATGTAAAGGTCTTCAGAGCCGATCGGAAGGAAGACGTTGGCGCTACCGTGGATGCAGCCGCCAATTTTTCATTCAACACACGCCAATCTTCAGCCGTTCTTTTATCTCAAAAGATGATTGGGGCTAAGCAGTTCAAGGAGGGATGAGTGATGTTGGAGAGACGTCCTTTGCTAAAATCAATTTTGNGCGACAGACCCAAAGATTTNTTGGCTGTTTCAGGNCTGGGCTCCTCNACTTGGGATTTAAGTGCTATTGGTGATCATCACAAAAATTTTTGTTTTATAGGTGCTATGGGACAGGCAGGGGCTTTTGCTNTGGGCTTGGCCATGGCCCAAAAAGAAAAACGAGTTCTCCTTGTTACGGGNGATGGNGAACTGNTNATGAGCCTAGGAATTCTTGCNACCATNGCTAATCAAGGTCCANAAAACCTTGTTNTACTNGTTATGGATAANGAATCTTATGCTGAAACAGGTGGTCANCCNACGGCGACGGCAGGNCNTACAGATCTGGAGCAAGTAGCCAGAGGATGTGGGATTAAGGAGACNGCAACTTTCCAGAACGAAGAAGANAGTGANGAGATCCGCAAGATGGTCTATGGAAGANCNGGNCCAGTTTTTATGAACATCAAGGTNTTTGCAAAGCCTCCNGANTTGGTNTTCCCTCATTCNTTTGATGGNGTTACCGCTATNGATCGGTTTCGAAAGTCCGTCTTATCGAACTAGCCTTGNAATNATTATTGGTATAAATTNTNAANGATTGGTGTGTTAGGGTTATTTCNGTGAGATTAGTTTAANTAGGGAATGCCATGAAACGCATGCATATTCATCTGGGAGTGGAGGATTTGNCCTCTTCCGTTAGGTTTTACACNAGCCTTTTTGGANTGANNCCCACAGTTCTNGAGGNNGACTACGCCAAATGGGCCNTGGAGGATCCGCGGGTAAANTTTGCTATTTCTAATCGATGTGAGAGCCGGGTNGGAGTGGACCATCTCGGNATTCAGTGCGAGGATAANGCCTCGCTCACCGAACAGGCTACGCGTTTGGCAGATGCGGGACAGCCTGTGGTNCACCAGGAAAGNACGGTCTGTTGTTATGCGACGGGCCAGAAGGTNTGGGTTTCTGANCCNCAAGGTATNCCNTGGGAAACNTTTGTTACNGAGGGAAATTCCACNGAGTTTGGNGAAAATTTTGATCGCGNCNTGTTAAATGANAAGAGAANGNGTGNTGGGAAGCAAGAGAAGTGTTGTTAAAANATTTTNGTGAGATANCTGNGNNCCNNCCCCGNANGCNNGCNTTNTGGGGNTTGTAAAGTCTCCTATACTATTAAGTAGACGTGGNTATGCAAACACCAGATGAATTNGTTGAAGAGTGGCTGGAAACACTCGCTTCACATNATGTNGACGCNGTGGTGGAGCTCTATAAAGATGATGCNGTTCTTTTGGGGACAGTGGANAANGGTGTNCGAAAAGGGACGAAAGATATCCGTGAGTATTTTAAAAATTTTCTTAGGCTGGNNCCGATAGGTAAGATNACATATATAANATGTGAGGANTTAAGNGGGGGNTCCATNGCANTNGCNAACGGGCTNTACGACTTCNAATTACATGAGGATNGCCAAGTATCCAGCGTTCCCGCNAGGTTTACTTTTGTTCTGGAGAATGTTGGCCTCAAATGGAAAATTTTGTCTCACCATTCTTCTAGAATTTCTGCCNCNCCTGAATCTTCCTAAACGATTTNTTNTATAGACGCGTGGCCACTAAGGTTANCGCTANGGCAGGTATTAAATACAAAATATAAATCCAACCGATTTTTGTTATGGTAAATTGGAGATCNAGGAAAATNCCAAGCACGGGAGGGCCCAGAGCGGANGCGAATATTGAGAGTGATGCAACAAAGCTTCGTATACTCGCTATGTATCTTGTGCCATAAATCTCTGAAAGTGCAAATGGAATTAGTGTCATCCGGAGACCAGATACTGCCCCAAAGAGCCCAAGATATATAAATGCCCATACGGGATTGTCGCAGTACATAAGAATAATCAGGCCCATAATCGCTGGAGCGAGGGAGTACTTCAGCAATTCTCTAGAGCCAAAACGATCAAGTATGGGACCTGCCCAAACAGATGACATTAAACTCATGACTGCATAAAACGCGTATCCCGAAAGTACTAAGGTTATGGGCCAATGTTTTAGATCTGCGATGAGCAAAACATGAAACGCCAGTGCTGTATCTAGAAAAGAGGGGACTAAAATTCCGGGTATCAACAGATAGAATAACGGCGTGCTGAGGGCACCTTTGACTGTGCTNCTGGGTTTCTCTCNTGGCTGGTGATTTGAGTCATGGTTTTCATGAGGGGCATTTTTGTTCCCATTTGGTTTTGCTCTGAGTAAGAAAAGGGTCGCGGGTAACATGCAAAGCAATACCAGGATGCCACATAGAATATAGGTGATCTGCCATCCTAAACTTGTAATCAAGAAGATAGCGGCAATTGGAAGAATTCCCCTACCCAGAGGAAACCCTAGTCCTGTAATAGCTACTGCCTTGCCTCTATCTTTGCCAAAGCCCTTTAATGTCGCTGTTACGGCTGTGTGGGTGGCAAGGCCTTGCCCGGCTTGCCGAAGAAGAAATACGGAAAGGACTAGAAGAAAGACATTAGTCGATAATCCGGCACATACGCAGGCGATTGCAAGTAAACACGAGACGAAGATTGCATATAACTTTAGGGGAACGTAATCCAGGACGCTTCCTGTTAGTGGTAAGATCAATGCTGAGAGTATAGTCCCGGCCATAAAAATAGACCCCCATTCACTATGGCTTAGGTCAAAGTGGCTCTCAATACTTGGTGTGAAAACTCCTACAAAGAACGTCTGCCCGAAGCTTGAAAAAAATANCATCAAGAATCCAAAGGAAAGCAAATGCCAATGCGATCTTATAAAATTGGTATAGTTGGATATTTGCTTACGTAGNATAACCACTTTTTAGAAGGTTTCTTTTTGAAAGATATAAATAGATGTATGTCAGAACTCTACACTATTAATGTATAATACTGCATTCGGTATCTTCTCACTCTTGGAGTAACATAGATTTTTCTTCCAAATATATTAGGAAAGAAACTTTTGAGATTCTAATTTTTCGACAGCTTCAACCCAGATGTGTTCCTCAGCCGAGAGTTCTTTGCGGGCTTTGTCGAGGCGTTGGGAGAGAGTAGAAAAGTCTTCAACTTCAGAACGGTAGGTTTCTGGATCTGCGAGTTTTTCCTCCAGTTGAGTGATAATGTTCGCGAGATTTTCAATTTTATGTTCTGATCGGCTAATAGAACTTCTCAGTTGAACTGTGTTTTCACGTTGTTCCGCACGTTTTTTTCTTTGAGCCTTTCGATTAAAAGACGGCTGAGGGCTGGTGACCGAGGGCTCCCGCTGGTGAGGGTAGTGCGATTTCCCTAAAGAGCTTTGATAATTTTCTAGAGAGCCATCATAGGGAGTACATGTTCCATCTGCTACCAGCCATAGNCGTTCAGCCACAAGATTGATGGTATGAATGTCGTGGCTAACAAGTACGACAGCGCCCATATACTCATTTAGAGCGGAGACCAGCGTCTCTCGTCCCATAATATCCAAGTGGTTGGTTGGCTCATCAAGCACCAGAAAATTGGGGCGATCATGGCTTATTAGGGCAAATAATAGCCGGGACTTTTCACCACCAGATAACGCAGATACCTTCGTATCAGCTTTCGAGGCGCTAAACCCAAATGTTCCTAAATGCGAACGGACTTGTTCTTCCCTTACTTCAGGTAGATTAGTTTGAAGAGTTTGGAAGGGGGTCAAATCTCCATCCAGTTCATCAGTTTGGTCTTGGGAGAAATAGCCAGATTTTATTTTTTGGGATTTTTGAATTGCCCCGCTTAACGGTTTCATTCTGCCAGCAAGCAGTTTGACTAATGTAGATTTTCCCANACCATTTGCCCCTAGTATTGCTATGCGGTCGTCAGGATCAATCTGCAGATTAAGATCTTGAAGAACAACGTGCTCTCCATAGCCGACGGATACGTTAGTCGTGGTGACTAATGGAGGTGGTAATAGATGTAGTGGCTGTGGGAAGTGCAGAGGACTACTCTGATCTTGCGAAGATTCAAGTACTGGGTCCATTTTTTCCAGTAATTTTATTCTACTCTGAGCCTGCCGGGCCTTTGTAGCCTTGGCTTTGAACCTATCAATGAAACTTTGGATACGTGCCCTCTCTTTAAGTTGTTTGTGGCGGAGACCTTCTCTTCTTGAGCCGATTTCGGTGGCTTTCTTCCTGAATTGGTCATAGCCACCTTGATAGGTATCCAATTTTCCACTTTCTAAGTGGATTATTTTCTGTACGCTTTGATTTAGCAAATCACGATCATGGCTAATAATGATGAGAGTCCCGGGGAAGCGAGATAAGTAACTTTTTAGCCATGAAACAGACTCAATATCGAGGTGGTTGGTTGGCTCATCTAAAAGTAGAAGGTCCGGCTGTGCATAAAGAGTACAGGCAAGGGCCACTCTCATNCGCCATCCACCTGAGAATTCGTTGCATGGGCGAGCTTGTGCGGCTTCATTGAATCCCAAACCGGCTAAAATCGAGGCGGCACGTGAGACCGCCGTATCTGCTTCTATGTCCCTGAGTTCCTCATGAATCTCAGCGAGNCGATCTGGTGTGGGGTTAGACGCGGCTTCNGCTTCGAGTTTTGTNAACAGAGTGTCAGTTGATAAAACAAAATTAATTAAGCTTAAGTCACTAGTGGGTGCGTCTTGGGTAACAATTCCTATCCGAGTAGAGCCCGTAATTCGAACCAAGCCATCGTCAGGGATCAGGGCCCCTGTAATTAGGCGGAATAAGGTAGTTTTTCCCGAACCATTAATGCCTACTAGCCCACAGNGATGGCCATTGGCAATGTGGAGCGATGCACTGTCAATGATGGTGCGGCCACTTATCCGATAGGTAAGGTCTGTAATTTGAAGCATATGGTGCCAAAAAGGGAGTAGGGTAATACAAATAAGTTAATTTTAGACCAATTTAATGCAGCATGATAGCAGNTACTCTTCGTGAAAGTTCATCCTTTTGACTTTTGTGGAAAAACACGCTCTTATTTATTGCTGTTGGTTTGTGCCGTCAGATATTTCCCGNGTGTCTGGCTATAGAATATATACATAAAGGCCTGCACTTGATAACCGCTGCAAGGTCACTGTGTTAATATCGGTATGTTCTGCCAACTAAAGGTTTAGAAGCCATGCTGCCTCAAACGGAAAGGGAACCGGTTTTGNGGCNTAATTTTGGAGCAGAGANTGCNAGGTATGAAAATGCATCGTATAATTGTAGCTATTTTTGTTGTTTCTCTTTTGAGCATCGGTTCGCGGTCCTCAGCGGACGAGATGTGGAATATGGCGACAGCATGGAGTGGCGGTCCGTTTCTTGAGGAAGATGCAAAGGGATTTGCAGAATTAGTGAAAACACTCACAAATGGTCGAATTCAAATAAATGTTTTCCCGGGAGGGATGCTGGGAAGTGCTTTGAAGGTCTCGGAGACAGTACGGTCTGGGGTTGTGCAAGCTGGTCATAGTTGGATGGGTTATGACTGGGGTATAGACAAAGCCACTCTCGCCTTGAGCGGCGGTCCGGGGCACTTAACCCCCGAAGAGTTTTTGATGTGGCTTTTTGAAGCAGGTGGCGCTGAATTGTGGTTTGAATATCGTAAAGAGGTTTTCGGCATAGCGTCCATTCCCTGTCAGATATCGCCAACCGAGATATTTCTGCACTCTACCAAAAAAGTAGAAACGATAGAAGACATGCAAGGTCTTAAGTTACGAACGGCGGGGTCATGGGCGGAAATCGCTGGAAAATTAGGGGCATCCACCGTGATTTTACCGGGTGCCGAGGTATACCCTGCCTTGGAACGGGGGGTGGTGGATGCGATTGAATGGAGTTCTCCTGCCGTTAATCTTCCCTCTGGATTTCACAAAATTGCAAAATATATAATCATGCCGGGTTTGCATGCGACGGGTGGGGCCCAAGAGTGTGCGTTTAATCTTGATGTTTGGAATGGTCTGTCAGAAGAAGACCAAGAGCTTCTAAAATTGGCTGGTAAAATGATGGCGTTCGATAGTTGGTCCCGTTACGCCTATCGAGATATAGCTGCGTTGAAGACCATGAGAGAATACGGGAATGAATTTGTTATTTTGGATGATGAGTTTATACGAGTGGGAGCTGAAGCTGCTAGGGAGTGGGAAGACGAAGAAGCGGCAGAGAATCCTTGGTTTAAGCGGATATTGGATCACAGGCGTGTGTTTGAAGAGGATATGTCCAATTGGCCCCAATTTCGTTTCCAAATTGGCAAACGTTAAAAAACTTGATCCCGTTTTTAGGGTAGTTGTAAAGGGGCCGAGATGACGGCAGCTCCTAATCCTGCCCCAAGTCTCATCGCCATAGATTGGGGCACTACCAATCGCCGGGGCTACTTATTAAACCGCGAGGGGATTATCTTAGATTCATACTTTGATGGTGATGGCTTAACGAATATTAGGGATGGAGCCTACGAGGCTTCACTAAAGATTTTAGCTGCTCCGTGGGTCGCACAATGGGGTTCGTTACCTATTCTAATGTCGGGCATGATTGGTGCTTCAACCGGTTGGGTAGATGCTGGATACTGCCCGGTGCCCGTCAATAGTGAAGGCTTGTCCAAAGAATTGGTTTGTGTAAGTGAAGAAAAAAATATTTGGATTGTGCCGGGTGTTCGGACATTAGATAATTCGGGAAATCCTGATGTTATTCGGGGTGAAGAGGTCCAATCACTTGCGATTGGGGGGTATTCAGATCAGTTAATGGTTGTTGCTCCTGGCACTCACTCTAAATGGATCCACATCCAAGATAAGAGCATTACGGGATTCACTACGTTTTTAACTGGTGACCTATTCGATGCAGTGTTGAATCATACCATCATTTCTGTTCTTAATGACCAAGCTCGTGTGATGAATGACGATGCCTTCTATAGGGGAGTTCGGGCGGGATTTTCCGAGTATCAGAATCTTCTGCATACCTTGTTTTCGGCTCGGACAAATGTCCTTTTTAAGAATTTACTGCCAACTGAAGTGTCGGATTACCTTTCAGGCTTACTCATTGGAGGAGAGATTGGAAGTGGTCGCTCAGAAGTTGGAATGACGGATGCCGTTTTCGTCTTAATTGGCGCAAGCGATCTAACTGAGAGATATAAACGGGCCTTCGGTGCGTGTGAAATTACGGCAGAGATCATGAATACAAATACGGTCGGGAAAGTTTATTCAGGGATAGCAAGATCAGCGGGGCTCATTGGGTAATCAAAATGGATTTTAGGCATTGGAAAACAAAGGTGAGTGTATTACCGCTTGTGCCTATCTTAAGGGGAATAACTGCCGGTCAAGCCCTCTCGGTTGCGCATATACTGCGCAAAAATGGCTTTAATTCTTTGGAAATTCCAATGAACAGCCCGGACGCAGTTGAGACTATCTCCCTTTGTGTCCGAGAGTTGGGGGACGAGATGGTAGTTGGTGCAGGCACCGTCTCGCGAGTTAGTGAGGTCAAAGTATTACAAGAGGTTGGGTGTCACTTTATCGTCAGTCCCCATTCGGACCCTGCGGTGATAACTGCTACAAAATCTGCGAAAATGGTAAGTGTTCCTGGTGTCAGCACACCGACGGAGGCTTTTGCAGCGCTTCAGGCGGGTGCCGATGCGTTAAAGGTTTTTCCGGCAGAGTTGATAACTCCGAAGGTTTTCAAGGCATGGCGTGCTGTATTGCCCCGAGACGTATGGCTATTACCGGTTGGTGGAATTACACCATCTTTGCTTGGGGCTTATTGGGCAGTGGGGGCAAATGGCTTTGGTCTAGGTTCAGCCTTATATAGCGAGGGGTTCTCTCCGGAGGAAATTAAAAACACAAGTTTGACTTTTGCTCAGCAATACCAACTAGATTGCAAATAAATTCCCCTTCTATGTTGAGGTTGTGAGTCTGGGTTTGGATGTTCAGTAGAGATCTCAAATAATTTGGAACGGAGGTTAGTAATGGGAAAACCACGCCTATCTCCACTCCCTAAGGGCGAGTGGGATGCAGAAATACAGGCTCTTTTCGAAAAAATTGGCTACGAAACCGAGGCCGATCTTTATAACGTTCTTAAGACATTGGCCCGTCATCCCAAGTTATTAAAAAGGTGGCTTCCATTTGCAAGTCATGTGCTCTTGAAGTCCACATTAACTCCTCGTATTCGTGAGATAGTCATTCTCCGGACGGGCTGGTTGTGTTGCTCTGAATACGAATGGACCCAGCACGTCCGTATTGCTAAAGAGGAAGCGGCGATGAATATGAGTGATTTTTCTGCCTTGGAAATCGGTTCAAAAGATCCGCATTGGGGAAATGAAGAGAGAATGGCCCTCAAATTATGTGAAGACCTTTTTGCATTCAAAACTGTAAGAGAGAGCACGTGGAAGGAGTTGATCGGGTACTTTGATGATAAGCAAGTGCTGGATATGGTGGCAGCTGTTGGAAACTACACCATGGTATCCATGATGTTAAATACCTTTCAGGTCCCCTTAGATAGTTGGCTAGAAAAGTATGAGGGTTTTGGTGTAGCGAGCGCTCAGAAGTAAAATGCAGCTATTGCTACTAAAAAAGGGTCGGGACACCTTTCGGGCCCCGACCCATCATTAGGTTAAACGTATTTGCAGTGCTCTATGGCAAAGCGAATACGTGAATGGCGCCACCTTGCGGTACCATCACGTCGTAACCAGGAACGATAGTACGGAGTACGCCCTGTTTGCGTTCCGCATCTACGCCCCAGCCAGAGACGACACCAACATACTGTTTGCCGTCAATTGACCAAGTGCTTGGTACAGCGGTAATGCCTGATGACGTTGGGTATTCCCAAAGTACCGAGCCATTGCTTGCGTCAAATGCACGGAACATATGGTCGTTTGTGCCACCAGCGAAGAGCAGTCCGCCGCCAGTTGAAAGAATTGGTCCCCAGTTGTGATGATCGAAATTATGGGTCCAAACTTCTTTTTTGTCGCTTACATTCCAAGCTTGGATTTCACCGATGTGGTCCCATCCTTCCCGCATGAAGAACTCGTTCAAGAGGATCGGAATGTCCACGCCAAGATATAGCTCACCTTGGATGAATTCCTGATCAATACCCAAAAGGGTAGAACAAATGTTCTCATTCGCAGGTATGTAGATCATGTCAGTGTCTGGATTGTATGCTGCAGAAGGCCAGTCCTTGCCCCCCCACAGAGATGGGCAGAACTCAACTTTTTCGTTGAGTACGGGCCAATGTGCTTTGTCGTATGTGAAGCGACCGGTCTTTGGGTCAATGTCTGTTACAACATTACCGTAGACATATGGCCAAGCATCTACAAAGTTAATTGGACCTTCCGGTGTAGGCTCTAGCACGAAAATGTGGCCATTACGGGCAACATTAACAAGGGCCTTGAAAGTACGTCCGCCGTATGTGATTGGTCGAATGATCGGCGGTGATACCTCATCCCAGTCCCAAGAGTCGTTCCAGTGATACTGATGATGTCCGATAATTTTACCGCTATCGAGGTCTAGAGCGACCACGGAAGTCGTGTAAAGATTATCCATGAAACCACGTGTCTCACCAATCCATGGTGCGGCATTTCCTATGCCCCAATATAGGATATTGGTTTCCGAGTCATAGGTCCCTGTATTCCAGGCAGAGCCACCGCCCGTTTTCCAGGAATCATCATTTGGCCATGTGTCATGCCCAGCTTCGCCGGGAGCAGGAATAGTATAGGTGGTCCAAACTTTTTCGCCGGTTTCGGAATCGAAGGCATCTATGTGTCCACGAATACCATATTCGCCACCCGAGGTGCCAACTACTACTTTACCATCCCTTACAAATGGTTGAAGGGACATGTAGTATCCAGCCTGATAATCATCGACGGCTACTTCCCAGACAACTTCGCCTGTTTTCGCGTCAAGAGCGATCAGAAAACAGTCAGTTGCCGCAAAGTAAACTTTATCACCATAAAGCCCCACACCACGACTGGTTGGATGCAATTGGAAAAGGTCTTCAGGAATTTCCCTCTTATAGCGCCAGAGTTGCTTTCCTGATTTTGCATCTAATGCAATAACCTGGTTTTGAGGGGTTGCAACAAACATCACTCCGTCATTGACCTGCGGAGGAGCTTGATGCCCCTCGTCAACTCCAGTAGCAAAGGACCAAACCGGACGCAGGTTACCTACGTTGCCCGAGTTGATTTCGTTCAGATTGCTGTGGAGCCAGCCTTCATCATTGCCGCGAACCTGCAGCCAATTATTGTGTTCTTGGTTTGCTAGCCTGGAATCCGTCACATTACTGTAGTTATCGATGCCTGCGGCCGTGGCCAACGAAGCTCCGATTCCTACAAGTAACGCCGCCCCGAGGCCTGTTAGCGTTCTTGCAGACATGTAGTCCTCCCTTAGTGAATACCTTCGAGCGACATGACTTCGACCCATCACGGTGTGCCAACCCATGCCATCCGCCCTTGCGGCCTTCCATTACAGCGGCATCGGCCACCTTTGTTAAGGAGCAGGATACCACTTGGGGTAGACTAGCACATGTAGCACGTATAACAACGAAATAACGGGCTTGATGAAGGTGCCGGACCTAGCATATACGGGTAGGTGATTATCACAACGTAATCACAGCATATTGTGTGCAATAGTATAACGTGCCCATTATATTGTGGTGGTGACAGGGAGGTTCGAAATTATGGTAGTTTTCAGGAAGTGGGCCCAGTCTATTTTTTTCCTATTCTCGGGGGGTTTTATTATTTTTCTGACAGCTGCTGCTTGGGCCGATGGAGATTCCGAGGTTGAATCGTTTATGCACCATTATCTGAATACCTTTGATACCGGCCACATTTGGGAAATCACCCCCTTATACAGCGACCCCTTTTATATGTTGGCGCCCTCAGGTGGTATAAAAAGTTTTGAGGGTGCTAGAGATATAAAGAAGAGTATTAAGGACTGGAAATTTTATATGAAGAAGGCTGGAGTGGCCACCAGCCGCTACATACAATTGAACGTTAAGGCTTTATCAGAAGACACGGATCTTGCGAGCGCTGAGGTAGAGCGGGCAGACGAACATGGGAAAGTGCGGGCGAATACAGGGGCAACCTACACCCTTATCCGTGTTGACGGGCAGTGGAAGATATACCTGATCCACCTTCACTCGCGGGAAACTGTATTCAACTTTCAGTGATCTTCTCGTCAAGGGCGACAGCATTTCAAATGGCTGCGCAAGTCCTAGATAGATTATTTTTTCTTTGCTCCTACCCTGCCATTGAATTTTTCCCGAACAACCAAAACTCCATCGTCACTACCTAGAGGTAGGCCAGCCAAACGTCGTACAGCCGGTCCGTTTATGGCTTTTCCCTCATTTCTTGCATCAAACCCTGATCCATGACACATGCACATTATCCGCTGCTGTTCATCATTCCACGTGTTGATCACACATCCTTGGTGAGAGCAAACGGATGAATACGCCACGATCCCATTGATGGCATTCGCCTGGGTTTTCTCAGATAACGACGAGGGCTCTACTCGAAGAAGTAAAACTTGATTGAGGCGTGATTTCTTTCGAATAATCCCGGTTGCCGGATCCATTGGAAATGCCATAACTACAGGCCCCCCCATCGGGACGTGCTCTTCCCGAATAATTTCGCCTTTTTTGTCCCCTTTTTGGAAGGCTAAAAAATCTCCTTCCTGGGGGCGCATTTTCTCCGGGGGTTTTTCCTTGGCTGCCAATGCCACTTGCGGGGCAGAAGCAATAACACCTGCTCCTACAACGCCCTTTAAGAAATCTCGTCGTATAGTTTTATTGTTGCTCAAGGTCCCTCTCCGTTACTAGCTTACTTAAAGCGATCGTATAATCGTTGCTGCTGCCAAACAATTTATTTTTGATATAATATGCGAGAAAAATTTCTCACAAAGGGCAGATATAGGGATATCCATGCTAAAAGAATAACTTCTTCTTGCGGGTGAGTGCGAGGAAGGTTTGGGGTTCGCATTTTTTAATTGGGATATGAATGTAGCTATGGGGACACGTATTTTTGGGGCTTGGACGGCATCTCATACCATTAGTGAGTTAAGGAATGGAATTTATCTTTTAGTGTTCCTGATTGTATCGATTGGATTAAATGTAGGGAAGGCAGTTGGTGCCGACGAGATATGTTCCGGGGAACTAACATCAAAGTGTTTGGCGGATCTAGCCCTGCACGACGCAAGTCATGTGGATGATAATCATTGGCGAGGGCTTGCTCACGCGGCTATTGCCTCTGCAGAACTTGAGTTTGGTGATAGTGCGGGCGCTCTTATCGATTTGGATAGGGCATCAGCTAGTATCCAGTTGGAGAGCAATAAGTTCAATCAGGTTGAGGGGCTTATTAGGATTGCAGTCACCCAAGCGGAACTAGGGGAATTTATAGCGGCGGAGCAAAATATAGCTCGTGCGGCTGCAATCGCAGATGTAATAATCTTGCCTGATTGGCGGTATTGGGCTCTTTCCTTTTTACCCAGGGCTAAGGCAAAAACATGCGCTTTTGTGGAGGCAAAGGAAAGTATCGAAGAGAGTGTGATTTCGGTAAAGCTCATCGGAGATATTGTGGCACGGGCATCTGCCAGCACTCACATAGCAGCTGCTCAAATTGAGATTGGTGATCCGAAAGGTGCTATGCGAACAGCAGAGAGAATTTTACAGGTAGTATCCAAGATTGATGATGAGTTTTGGACAACCGAATTGTTGTCTGAGGTGGCCCTTTTGCAAGGTAGGGCAGGGGATATTGAGGGAGCACGTGCCAGTCTTGCCCAAGCCTTGTCCATAGCGAAAGGTATAGACGCCTCTTGGAGGAACTGGAGATTGGCTAAGTTTGCTTTAGTCGAGGCCCAGCTCTATGAAAGTATTCTTTCCAGGGAGCGAATATCGGATTTGGTTGAGATACTCTACGATGATATTTCGGATGAAAGTTTGGCGGGATGGCGCACCTTTGCCTTTGCCTACCTTTCAAAAGCATTAGCGATAGTTGAAGTCAGAGAATCTGGTCGTGTTCCATCTTCTTTGCTATCTGCGCGCCAATGTGCGTGAAGGGCCCAGTAAGTTTTACCGTAATTTAGCTCGATCCTGAGTTTTCTCATGGACCCTGGTTCGCGTGGGGCGTTGCTGTAACACTTGTGGTATCCAAACAAAAGATGTTGTAATCTTTGTACATTAGTCTGTCGGGCATGACGCCAGTCTATTTTGGCTTACCGGGAAATGCATTTGGGGGTGCTTATTTAGATGAATAAATCTACTGTAATGGGAATTGTGGGAGGATTGGTTGTAGGCCTCCTAATCGGGAGCTTCGCGCTTCAGTCTGGCGGAGACCAACAGGAATCTGGTGGCCAGATTGAGGTGGCGTCGAACCAGGAAGTGGTTAACTGGTCCATGCCTAGCAGTTTCCCGGGTACTATGATTCTCGCTGGGACTGGAGGAAAGGATTTCGAAGAGAATGTCCGAGTTCTTTCCGACGGAACTTTAAACATTCGATTTTTTGATCCGGGCGCGTTGGTGCCCCCCCTAGAAATTTTTGATGCTGTGTCTGCGGGAGCTGCAAATTCGGGATGGACCTCACCCGGGTATTGGGCGGGCAAGGTACCTGCAGTTCAGTTTTTTGCTGCTATCCCATTTGGACCCGATGCGGGAGAATACGTCGCTTGGATGTACCATGGTGGGGGCCTAGAGCTCATGCAAGAAATTTACGCGCGATACAACATACATTCTCAACCTTGCATGTTGCAGCCACCAGAAGGTTCCGGGTGGTTCCGCGCCGAGATAAAGTCCCTTGATGAGCTTAAAGGGCTAAAAATGCGATTCTTTGGCCTCGGTGCCAAGGTAATGGAAAAGATAGGCGTTTCAACCCAACTTATAGCGGGGGGCGATATTTTTCCCGCTCTTGAACTTGGAACAATAGATGCCACAGAGTTCTCGATGCCAGTTATGGATCTAGATCTTGGTTTTCATGAGGTGGCAAAGCATTACTATTTCCCAGGCTGGCATCAACCCACCAGTTTGGGCGAGTTTATGGTTAACCTTGACGATTGGAACAGCCTATCTCAGGTCCACAAGGAGATTATAAACACTGTGTGTAAAGCGAATATGTTGCGAACTTTTGCGTTGGGTGATGCAGTTCAGTTTCCTGCCTTAAAGGAAATTCAAGCCAAGGGTGTAACTCTTCATAGATGGCCGCAGGAGACCCTTGATGTGTTGGAGTCTGCCTGGGATGAGGTTGTGGAGGAGATGGCAAGTGGGAACGAAGACTTTGCTCGGGTATGGGCTTCTCTGAAGAGTTTCCGCGAGGAATATAAAGTTTGGGGAGACCTTGGCTATCTTGATTAGGAAACACAAAAACTAGATATTAAAGTCGCGATCGCGGGTTTAATTTAGAACGGTCTCTCGGTGATTAATCTGGAGGGTTAAAGAATGACTAAATCTCCTGCTATTGTGGGAATTGTTGGCGTCTTGGTTGGTTTGTTGGTTGGATCTTTTATTTTTTCTGGAAAAACCGAAACCGATGGACAGGTGACCACTGTTGCCGATAGCGATGCCACTAATGAAACGATAGAAAAAGTCAGATGGAAGATGGCTAGTAGTTTTTCCGCCCAACTTGTTCTTGCGGGAACAATGGGAAAGACTTTGGAGCAGCAGGTGTATAAGCTTTCTGGAGGCGAGATGGAGCTGAAGTTCTTTGATCCTGGTGCCTTGGTGCCAGCTCTAGAAATTTTTGATGCAGTTTCAGCTGGTGCGGTGAACGCGGGTTGGACCAACCCTGGATTTTGGGCTGGAAAAATTCCCGCTCTGCAATTTTTTGCGGCCGTACCGTTTGGCCCAGGTCCAGGGGAAACTGTGGCCTGGGTGTACCATGGTGGGGGCCTAGAGCTCATGCAGGAAATTTACGCGCGATACAACATATATTCTCAACCTTGTATGTTGATACCGCCCGAAGGAGCGGGGTGGTTTAGACAGGAGATCACATCGATTGACGAGCTCAAGGGCTTAAAAATGCGCTTCTTTGGGCTCGGCGCAAAGGTTATGGAAAAGATTGGTGTTTCAACCCAACTTATAGCCGCGGGTGATATTTTTCCTGCCCTCGAGCTGGGCACTATTGACGCAACTGAGTTTTCGCTTCCGGCGATTGACCTTGAACTCGGTTTCCAGGCAGTCGCTAAGCACTATTATTTTCCAGGTTGGCACCAGCCTACCACAATGGGCGAGTTGATGATTAATTTGTCAGATTGGAATACTCTTTCTGAGCAGCAGAAAATAGTGATTAATGAGGCGTGTCGGTCAAATATGTTAAAAAGTTTGGCAGAGGGAGAGGCTATTCAATTTCCCGCACTGCAGGAGCTTGAGGCTCAGGGAGTTACGCTACATAGGTGGCCCGACGAGACTATTGAGGTTTTCAGGGGGGCATGGGAAGAAGTCGCTGCAGAGGAGGCGGCGAATGATGCCGAGTTTGCAAAGGTCTTAGCTTCTTTAACCGAGTTTCGGGAAAACTATAAGGTTTGGGGTGACCTTGGCTATCTTGACTAGGCAGCACATCAAAAATAGTGGCAGCTTCAAACGAGTTTGATGTCGTAGTATTAGGAGCTGGGGCGGGAGGAATGGCCGCTGCAGTTGTTGCAGCGACGGAAGGCCTGAAAGTATGTCTGTTGGAGAAAACAGAGCACGTTGGGGGTACGACAGCTTGGTCGGGAGGCATGGTGTGGGCTCCCTTATCGAGCCCAGCCAAAAAAAATGCAGGGTTCAAGGACACAAAAGGGGATGTCGCGAGGTACTTGGAGGGGGTCGTTCCAGGGTCCCGAGGGGAGCCGCGGATGGCGGCGTTCCTTAACACGATTCCGAACGCTCTTGATTATTTTGAGCGTCATACCCTCGTTAAGTTCAGGCCTCTGTCCGAATATCCAGATTACTACCAAGAACTGGATGGTTGCAGCGTTTCGGGTCGAGTATTAGAGCCCGAACCCTTTAATTCGACAAATTTAGGGGCTCATCTAAGGGACCTCCGGCTGCCACTTCCCGAATTTGCGTTGTTTTCCGACATGATGGTTGCGCGCGAAGACCTTTCCCATTTTCAGAATGTCTTCCGTTCTATCCGCTCGTTCGGAAAGGTTGGAGCGCTCCTGAGTCGTTACGCCTATCAGAAAATTCGATGGGGAAGGGGAGTTGATTTGGTGTTGGGCAACGCGTTGGCAGGCCGCTTATATGCAGCTGTGCTAGAGGCGGGTATTACAGTCAGGATGGGTGAACAAGTCTCTAATCTTCAACGGGGTGGGCTTGGCCGTGTAGACGGAGTTGAACTGCTTGGAGGTGAAACTATTTCGGCAAGGCAAGGAGTAGTTTTGGCGACGGGAGGTTTTACTGGAAATTTAAGGCTAAGAGAAAAGTACTTAGCACAAGGTATGGGGAATTATAGCGCAACGGCTCCAGGAGCATTAGGTGATGGCCTCCATTTGGCGGTATCGGCTGGTGGAACCTTTTCTCAAGTACGGGATGGGAACGCTTTCTTAGCTCCGGTTTCCCGTTATACGCGTCCGGACGGGAGCTTGGCGGTATTTCCTCATACGGTTTCAGATCGTGCTAAACCCGGACTTATAGCAGTAGATAACAGGGGTGAGCGTTTTGTTAATGAGGCGATATCCTATCATGAGTTCGGCCGCGCCCTCTTGTCTCACCAGAATACAAATGGTCCTGAAAAGGCATTTGCGTGGCTTATCGCCGATTCAAGATTCGTTTGGGAGTATGGTCTGGGGGCTCTAAAGCCTAAAAATTTGAATAAAAAATATCTAGTGGCCATTGGATATTTGTTGGAGGGCTCCAACCTGTCTGACCTAACACAGAAGTTAGAATTGCCACCTGGTAGTTTAGAAGACACCGTTTCTTGCTACAATGGTTCGGCTGCGCAAGGCTTGGACCCCCAATTTGGCCGAGGAGGGAATGCATACGAGCGTTTTTTAGGAGATAGTCAGAACAAGCCTAATCCATGCGTGGCGCCCATCCAGCGAGCCCCATATTTTGCTATCCGGGTTGAGGTGGGTGATCTTGCGGCTGCAGGCGGCGTGAACACAGACGCTAGTTCGCGAGTAATGGACGAAAGCGGTAACTTCATACCGGGGTTATACGCTTGTGGGGCTGATGCAAAATCCATTATGGAAGGGAATTATCCCGGTCCTGGAATTACGCTGGGTCCGGCACTAGCTTTTGGGTTTTCGGCGGCCATGAACATTGCTAGCTCAACAAAAAACGCCTGTTGATATAGGAGGTCGGCAAATGCCGTGCCTTCCTTTCCTATATTATGTCAATTTTACCTCTATGGTAGTAAGCTTAATCTTATCTCAGTGGGCGATGTGCTGTTTCTGGAAACCTTATTATCACTACCGCAGTTATGAAGGATGCCGATAATACATAAAATGCTGGCGAGAGAGGAGAATTGGTAATGTCGATCAACCAGGTGGCTATAAATGGCGCAAAACCACCGAATATTGCAACTGCCAAACTGTAGCCCACAGACATACCAGTGGCCCGTTTGGTTGTATCAAATAGCTCGGCTATGGCCGCTGGCCCCGGACCCGAATAGAGGGCAATAAGGATGCCAAAAAATACCTGAACACAGATAAGGGAAAGCAAAGTGGGGCTGGTTAAAAGATAATTAAAGATTGGATAAACGGCCACAGCGACAACAATACATGATCCAATAAGAAATGGCTTTCTCCCATATTTGTCTGAAAAATACCCAGTTACAGGAGCCAGAATAATTAGGGTCAGCAATCCGGCTGCGTTAGACCATAGTGCATCTGCTCTTTCTAAGTTGAGATGCCGAATGGCAAAGGTGGGCATGTATGCTAGAAAGATATAGTAGACAACAGTCCAGTGGATCGTGAATCCGAAAGCACGTAGGGCCGGTATGAGGATTGTTTCATCGCTTTGCGTGACTGCGCTTGGTTCAGAGGTAGTTTGCGTGAAGACTGGGCTTTCATCAACATTGCGCCGAATGTAAATTCCTACTATCCCGATAAAGGCACCTAATAAAAACGGAATTCGCCATCCCCATTCTACAAAACTCGTTTCATCTAGCGCCGTGCTTAGGATAGCGGCAAAACCGGAGCCCAAAAGTAACCCGGCAGCGACACTGACTTGTTGCAGGCTTCCTGTCAGACCGCGTTTATTTTTTCCGGCCCATTCGACTATAAAGGCGGTGCCTCCACCCCATTCACCCCCAGCGGAAAAACCTTGAAGTAGCCGGGCTAATACTAGAATTATGGGAGCTGCCAAACCGATTTGACTATAGGTTGGAAGGATGCCTATCAATAATGTGGCAACGGCCATCAACTGAATAGTTAATACTAGAGTAAATTTACGACCTTTCCGGTCCGCAAGATGACCGAAGATAATTCCACCTATCGGTCGGGCAGCAAACCCAACGCCAAAGGCAGCAAAAGTTCTTAGAAGCGAAGTTACTTCATCGGTGGAGGGGAAAAAGTGATTCGCCAGAATAGTGGCTAAAAAGCCGTAGACGGCGAAATCATACCACTCAAGGGTGTTGCCAATAACTGCGGCCACGAGCGCCCGGCGCGCCTTTTTTTTATCATCCGATATCATCATTGTGTGGTGACGTTCTCACTTTGTCTTGATTTACACCGGTCATATATACCCTATTATAGGTGAGAGGCTTTGTTTTTTCTTAGAAGGGGTGGATAGGTGGTGAAAATAGCAGAGAGGCAAGAGCGAGCAGCGGCTGAGAGTGGAAGTGGTGAGACCACGTATAGTCAGCGAGCGCGGTATTTTGATGCCGGGGCATTTTTTAAGGCAGGTCTTTCCCCTATTCCGGCAGCTGGCTTTGTTGCGGAACGTGACAAAGCGTTTGATCCGGGAACTGGGACAAAACTCATTTTAGTGGATCAAGGTAAAGCTATGAACATTGATTTTCCGGCAACTACTCCCTTGATATTGGCGGCTTATGCGCGGGTTCAGGCTGGGGATGTTTTGACTTACAACCCGTGCGCTTCAACGATTTTTGGTTTCGTGATTAAAGGAGATGGGCAACTTCTCCAGAATAAAGATAAAATAGGCTGGGCTACAGGTGATATATTTTGTCTCCCCGGGGGTGTGCCCATTTCTTTTGCGAGCGGAGATGAAGACAGCATACTTTGGTTAGTTAGTAATGAGCCACAATTTTCCTTTGAGCGTTGTGGTCCACCTGAAATTAGTTCCTCTCTTGTTAAGGCAACGCACTTTCCGGCCAATGATATAGGTAGCGAGCTCGGGAGACTTGCTGGTCGCGAGTACGATGAGGGAGGGTCAGCTGTTATCCTTTCCTCCGAGGGTCTGGAGCAGGGGAGGGCCCTTTCGCCAACGCTTACCCTTTCCATGAATCAATTGCGGGCAGGCGCAAACCAGCCACCTCACCGACACAATTCAGTAGCTGTATCGCTGATTGTTAATGGTGCCAACTGTTATTCAATGGTGGATGGAGTAAAGATGGATTGGTTGCCATGGTCCACTGTAGTTACTCCCCCAGGAAGCGTGCACTCGCATCACAACGAAGACGGACATGGTGCGCATTGGCTCATTGTGCAGGATGGTGGTTTGTACAATCACTGCCGGACTATGGGGTTCAGTCCAGCGTAATACAAAGGAATTGCATCAATTGCGATGTTGACAAGATGTTCGTTGTCTCTTAACTGATTTTGAAATTTTGGATACGTTCGGGATTGTTCATGAAGCTCTTAAGCTAGGCGGGCTAGTTCTGCAGTCTTGTGACTGGTTCTAATGTATCCTGGTAGACTTCCAGTCATCTATTTTGTTAAAATAATTATTATTGTTGCTTGCCGTTTTTTAACCAGAGGATTTTGAAAGTTCAAATTACTCCTCGCCATTGGGTTATCTGTGAGAAATCAGTTTACTAAGGACCTGCTGTTAAGAAACTGTAATCGTGTGCGCGGGCGTTGTGGTTTCAGAAGTGAGAGAGCCTTGCCAAAATACCGAATTCCACGTTAGTACTGGCAGAGATTTAATCGGTTTTCCGTAGACGAATCAGCATAAGTTTCGGGGGGCTATTATTTCTTATATTTAAGCAAGTTTCGAATTTCTGGTGCGATTTTTTTTGTGTTTATTTTCGTGAAAATAGACTGAAATTTGGCTGATTACCAACCAGCAGGATATAATTAGATGGGTGCTGTGTGAAAGATTTGGAACAAGCTACTTCAGGTCGAGAGAAGAGAAACACCACGATGTTTCTGCTCACCGCCGGGTTACTACTTTCGGCTATTTTTGTAATTTCTGGTCAGCGTCCCGACTATTACAAGGATTATCCTGTAGACTTCTCGGGGATGAGCCCGGATGACTACGTTCTTACTGCGGGCATGGACGATACTGGCATTCCGCGAATTAAGCAGGCGTATTTTGAGAACACTCCTCCGCCTCGTATTGGTGTTTACGGTCATCATATTGTGAAATATATGAGTCTGGGAGCATTTCCTTTTGATACTGATGTTTCGTATTTTTTTAATTACTACGTTCAGCACATTTCTTTGCGGGAGATTGCGGATCTTTTGCAGTACCAAGAGGAAAAGGGAAAGCTTCCCACCAACCTAGGCTTGATTCACCTTTCACACCCATATCTTGGGCCGCAGCTACTCACAGAATATCGTTGGAGTATGCCATTTGAGTTCTATCTAAACTCTGCCTTTAAGTGGGATGTTCTTTCAGTACAAAAAGTCAAATTCCTGGGGGAGGGGTACATTTCTCGGTTACAGTTTCGTTTGGATTGGAAACACCTAGCCTATGGTTTGTTCAATATAGCTCTGGGTGATGGGTGTCAGAAATATGGAATGTACAAGACAGGTGAAGCGCCTCACTCCGTTGAAGTCCCAATTTGGATGGATAGGCTTAGAGAGATTGGGCTTGGAGTGCTTGTCGATAAGTTTGAAGCTGTATACTCTCAAGATTGTGGGGTAAGGCGTGTTCAAGGACTCAGAGGTCTGCGACGAGACGGCACATTTTACGGGCCCTACGAAGATTATAGATGGGTGGACAAGGGCCGTCCTCCCAGGTCTCTTGGCATGTGGACCTCAGAGGACGTACAATCTATCCATAAAATTGCGTTGGAAATTCAGGAAATTGGCAAACGAAACGGTTTGGATATGGTATTTTTCATTCCTCCCCGCTTGGGCAGCTACTTTCCAAATGCAGGCCACGAGCATTTTGATCAGGCTGTGTCCCTAATGCAGGCGGGTGGAATGGTTGTTTTGGATACTCGGCGCGCTTTTGGTGATTACAACTCCACTGGTTCAGAGGGCGGAGACAGTGATAATCTGCGAGGGAAGATTACTGAATTTGAGAGGAGTGGGCAATTAGCCTCCGACTATTTGTGGGGTCAGGACCATGTGCGTGATAGTTATTTCCGGCTCATAATTGATGAACTCGAGACAAGAGGGCTTCTTCCTTTACCTAGTCCTGTACAGCTAAGTAGGGATCTGCTCGGAGTGGTTGGGTAAGTCCATATAATGTTTTCTAATTATTCAAGACCCATCTGGTATGCACAAAGTCCCCTAGAAATTTTGTTATGCTGCATATGTGTGGAGACACGCAGTGAACTTTAACTCAATCTCTTTTATTTTTATTTTTATTCCAGCATGTTTGCTGATTTTTTACCTAGCTTCTCCTCGGCTACGACTACCGGTTCTGTTTCTATTTTCTATGGTTTTCTATGGAGCGTCCGGAATCAGCCCAGGTCTTCTATTGTTTATTTCAATAGTTATCGGATATTTTGGTGCGCGACTGTGTCAGCCCAGTAGGAATGTGGGGCGATTATTTTTCGCGATTTCATTTCCTCTCCTCGCATTGTTTGTTTCCAAATACCTTGGATTCTCACTGACTACAGTCGGGGTCGAGCTACAGCCCGGCGCCTTCCTTGACGTCATAGTCAGACTTTCATTGCCCGCGGGGATTAGCTTTTACACGTTTCAGTTGGTTGCTTACATGATTGATATACGTGATGGTAAGATTGAACGAGAGAATAATTTTATCCAGTTTGGAACTTTTATCGCATTGTTTCCACAACTAATCGCTGGACCAATTTTGCGTTATACGGAAATCCGAAGTCAACTCCGCAGGATAGCTAGTGAGCAGGATCTACGGCCAGATTTGATGTCGGGAATAAAATATTGCGCTTTTGGTCTCGCCTATAAGATATTTTTCTCAGACATTCTTGTCACCATGCAGGTCGTCTATACTAATAGTGAGGGAGCGCCGTCCATAGACGCCCTGTACAGCGTTCTAGCTTATTCAGCGATAATATATTTTGATTTCTGGGCATATTCACTAATCGCGATGGGTTTGGCCAAGTTATTTACTCTCGACTTGCCGCGTAACTTCAGGGAGCCGTATAGGTCGCTGTCACCGAGGGAGTTTTGGAAGCGTTGGCATATAACTCTATCGTTTTGGTTGCGCGACTATGTCTATTTTAAGATGGGCGGCAAAGAGAAGTACATCCGCAATATAATTGTTATATTTGGTTTGGTTGGTTTGTGGCATGGCGCAGGTTGGAACTTTATTCTCTGGGGTTTCTACCATGCGTTTTGGGTTCTTCTGTATCACTTTTGCAAACGATGGTGGGACCCACTACCTCTACTCTTTCAGATCATTCTCACTTTCGTAATCGTGTCCTTAGGCTGGCCTCTATTTTACCTTGACATGAATGGCTACGTTCAGCTTTTAATCAATTTGTTCAGCTTCACAGGGGCGGAAGGAGGATCTGTGTATGGGTTGCTGGATTGGGCCTACTTAGGCGTGACACTTGGTTGGATTTTTCTAGTGAAGGAAGATTTCATCTTGTTCAACAATAAAAGAAACTTCTTTGACAACCCTATTTTCTTAGCTTGCCTTCTTGTCGGGGCGATCATCTTTCTGTCTTTCGCGCGTACATTTATCTATTTTCAGTTCTAGTATGCGTTTTTGCACCATTGCTAATATTCCATCCAAAGAATAGTGGCATATCTAGGTTGGCTAAAGATAGCTGTTGGCTTGTGTAGACGGCATCGCACGACCTCAGGATTGTTTCCAGGGCAACTGGGAAAATTTCCAGCCATCCAAGGTGCCCCGGTGGTCTTTATGGTCTGGGTTCCCTTCAAAACCTTCAACGATATTATAGCAGTACGAGTATCCGGCTGCTGTCATAGAGACGGCAGCTGCCATAGACCTATGGCCCGAGCGGCATAGAAAAAAGATAGCAGCGTCAGGGTCAGGAATCTTCTGTTGCGTTTGGTCTACAAAATGTGGATTCTGGGATCCATCAGGGAATCTTGTCCATTCGATAAGGTAAGGCTCCTTGTTTAGCAAGGAAAGATCGGGGATCCCAACGAAAGTCCACTCAGCAGTCGTGCGGCAGTCCACCAAATAGCTATCAGCTTTTGATTGTAAAATTTCCCATGCCTTTTTCGGTGTAACGTCGCCTGCGTATTCTTGGCCCATGCAGTTACTCCTAAAAAGTCACTAATTGCTCCAGGAATTTTGGAATTCCATAGGTTATGTTTACATCAATTTGTCAATAAAATGTAGGACTGTATTCCGTGTGCCTATTCTTAAAGTATCTTGGTATTGGCAAGGAGTTGTTCTAAAGATTGGCTTGAGGAGGCAATCCTGTGGGGAACAAAAGGTTAGAAGGAAAGGTGGCATTGGTGTCTGGCGCTGGGCAGCGGGGCCATATTATTGGAACAGGCAGAGCCAGTGCTATTTTATTTGCTCAGGAGGGGGCTCGAGTATTCCTCGTGGATTGGAACGAGGAGAGCGCTGCTCAAACAAAAGCAATGATAGAGGCGGATGGTGGGACCGCATTTGTGTGCCAAGCAGACGTGACCAAAGACACTGACTGCAAAACTGTCATTGATTCTTGTAAAGAGGAGCTTGGTTCGCTCGATATACTCTTAAACAATGTCGGTGGTCCTGGTGGAGGAGACGTTACAGAGGTTACAGATGCACTATGGAACGAATCTTTGGATCGAAATCTCAAAAGTGCGGCGTTTATGAGTAAATATGCGGTTCCGGCCATGGCGGGGTCGGGCGGAGGTTCTATCATTCACGTGTCTTCCATTGATGGTTACCGGGCGGGAAATAGCAGAAATGTCCCTTACTCAGTTGCAAAGGCTGGAGTTATTCAACTCACCCGGACTATGGCAGTGCATCATGGGCGGGAAAATATTCGGGTAAACTGCATTGCACCGGGTCACCTTCATGGGCCATTTGTGGAGCAAATTCCCAGCGATTGGCGTGATATGCGAAAGCGTGCAGGACCCTTGGGAACCGAGGGCACAGCATGGGATTTTGCTTGGGCAGCGGTGTTTTTGGCTAGCAATGAATCTAGGTGGATTTCAGGGGTAGTTCTACCCGTTGACGCTGGTCTGCAAGCGGCTACGCCACTCTCCGTGTTACACAATTTAATATGACTAGCTGCGTTTGAGGGCACATTCTGAGTGCATTGTGGGAGCTAAGGTCTTATATTTGCATGTGCAAAATTTTAGGTTTTCGTGGAGAGGGATAAGACAGTTATGACGAAGATGACGGGTGGGAGGTTTCTGGCTGAGACTGCGCTAGGCTATGGCATTAACCACATTTTTTGGATGCCGTACATTGGGCCAAGAGTAATCATGGAGTTGGAAGCACTTGGCGGGAAGGGGATTCAGGCTCACAGTGAGAAGGCAGCTGTGTATATGGCAGATGCCTATGCCAGAGTGCGTGGCGGGCCTAGCCTCTGCATGGCGCAGTCGGTAGGGGCTCTAAACTTGGCAGCCGGTCTGCAGGATCCTTATCTCGCTTGCTCTCCAGTTGTTGCTATCACCGGTAGGGAAACACTAATTCACCAACAACGCCATGCGTATCAGGAAGTTAACCACACCAGTCCGTTTTCTGCAGTTACGAAATACAGTGCTTATGTTTCCAAGACAGAAGATTTCCCAGTGTATTTACGACAGGCATTTCGTGCTGCGACAACGGGTACTCCTGCTCCTACCCATATTGATTTGGAGGGGATAGCGGGCCAGGTGGTTATTGACCAAGAGGCAGATATTGAGGTTTGTGTGGAGGAGCCGTTTGGCCAGATCCCTGCCTTCCGCCCCACAGCAGATTTGGGGTTAATCTCCGACGCTCTGGAAGTTTTAAGCCGTTCCGAGCGGCCAATCATTGTAGCAGGAGGTGGCGTAACCTCTTCGGGAGCACGGGCTGAGTTAATCGAGTTTGCTGAAAAAGTGTCGATCCCTGTAGCTACATCTCTCAATGCCAAGGCAATGTTTCCCTGGGATCATCCTCTCGCTGTAGGAACACCCGGTTCCTATTCCCGGGCATGTGCTAATAAGGTGGTCTCCCAAGCAGATTTAGTCTTCTTCATAGGTAGTCAGGCAGGGGGACAGGTTACCAATGGTTATCAGATTCCACCTCAAGGGACTAATGTAATCCAATTAGATCTCAATGGTGAAGAGATTGGCCGTAATTATCATGTAAAAGTTGGCTTGCAGGGAGATGTGCGGGAAACACTCCGAGTTATGACCGCGCAAGCCGATTCAAGCCCAGGAAAAGTGGAGTGGTTGGCGAAGGTTGGACAATTGGTTCAAGGGTATAAGGATGATTCCAGCGAGCATTACAATTCAGATGTATTGCCCATGAGGCCGGAACGGCTTTGCAAAGAATTAAGTAACTCCCTCCCTGATGATGCCATATTGGTTTCGGATACTGGCCACGCCGGTGTTTGGTGTGCACAGATGATCGATTTGAAGAAACCAGAGCAGAGTTTTCTTCGTGCGGCTGGCTCGCTTGGTTGGGCCCTGCCAGCAGCCATGGGCGCTAAATGCGCAGCTCCCGATAGGCCAGTCATTTGTTGGACAGGGGACGGAGGCGTTTGGTATCACATGACGGAATTAGATACGGCGAGGAAAACAGGAATTAATACGGTCACCTTGATAAATAACAATCATTCCTTAAATCAGGAGCAGGGTGGCGTTGAGGGAATCTATGGGCAGCGCTCCTCAGAATCGGATGCTCACTGGGTATTCCCTGACCAGGATTTTGTTCGAATGGCAGAATCCATGGACTGTTTTGGGGTCACCGTACATAAACCTAGCGAGTTGGAAGGTGCTCTGGAACAAGCTTTGAGCGCCGGTAAACCGGCTGTTGTGGATGTGAAGACCCACATCGAGGGGATTGCTGATAGGGCCTGGATGCCAAGTTAATTTCGCGTGTTGGGAGGTTAGGATGCCAGGCTATAGGGATCTAGATTGTGATGTGGTAGTGGTTGGCGCCGGCGTGACTGGCCTCTATCAACTACACTGTCTTCGGAAACTAGGTTTCCGGGTCCGGGTGCTTGAGGCCGGCAGTGACGTTGGGGGGACATGGTATTGGAACCGGTATCCTGGGTGTCGCTTTGATTCGGAAAGTTACTCCTACTCCTATTCATTTTCTCAAGAGTTATTAAATGAGTGGGATTGGACAGAGCATTTTTCTGCCCAACCCCAGACAGAGCGATATCTTCAATTTGTTGCGGACAAGTTTGACCTTCGTAAAGATATTCAATTTTCAAGCCGGGTTGCCTCGACTGTGTTCGATGAGGAACATTCATGCTGGGAAATTACTGTAGAAGGTGGGACACATTTTCGTTGTCGGTTTCTAATCATGAGTATTGGCCATCTGTCGGCTCCAACCCTCCCCAATATTGAAAATATCGAGAAATTTTCGGGCGAATGGTTTCACACAGGCCTTTGGCCAAAGGAGGAAGTGACATTCTCCGGTAAAGATGTTGCAGTTGTAGGTACGGGGGCTTCCGGGGTGCAGATGATTCAGGAGATTTCTAAGACGGCTAAAAGCTTGACGGTGTTTCAGAGAAATCCTAATTGGTGCACGCCCTTGCACAACAAAGAGATTAGCAAATCAGAGATGCAGGAGATTAGGAAAAACTATCCTCATACATTCCAGGCTTGTGGAGCGTCGGATGGCGGGTTCATTCACACAACGGAAGACCGTAATGCTCTAGATGTGACGGAAGAAGAGCGGGAAAAATTTTGGGAGGAGCAATATGCGAAGCCTGGTTTCTCCATGTGGCTCGGTAACTTTAAGGACGTCTATATTGATAGGGAAGCGAATAGGCTTTTGTCGGACTTTGTGGCCAGAAAAATTCGGGACCGTGTAGTTGATGAGAAAACAGCAGAGTTGTTAATTCCCAAAGATCACGGATTCGGCACAAAACGCGTCCCACAGGAGACTTTCTATTATGAAGTATATAATCAGTCGAACGTAAGTTTGGTGAGCCTTTTGGAAACGCCTTTTGAATGCGTCACGAAAAAGGGAATAAAAACCACAGACCGTGAGTATGAATTTGATACAATAGTCTACGCAACTGGCTTTGACGCTATTACTGGTAGTTTCGATCGAATTGATATCCGGGGTGTCAATGGCCGACGTCTTAGAGAGAGTTGGCGTAGCAAAATTGTTACCTTCCTCGGGGTTCAGGTACCGGCTTTTCCGAATTTTTTTATGATCCCAGGGCCGCAGGTCCTCTTCGCTAATCATACTCGGCTGGCTGAATTTAACGTCGAATGGGTGACGGCGCTTATTAAACATGTCGATGGAAAAGGCTTAACACGGGTAGAGCCGCGACTAGACGTTGCGGAGGATTGGAGCAACCACGTCGAAGAGAGTGGTAAGGAACTGCTTATAAACGAAGTTGATTCGTGGATGAGTGGAGTTAATTCCAACGTGGAGGGTAAACAAAGTCGTGTGTTCGTCCGTTATGATGGCATTTGGCCTGCTTATAGGAAACGCTGTAGGGAAATCGCATCCTCAGGATATCAGGAACTTCAATTCTCATAGCAGCTCGGGACGTGGCGATAGATTCGGAGTTGGGCTGAAACATAGCTATCAAAGCTATTTATGCGACCCTTGCTGAATGTATTATCCTTCTTTAATTAAATCAGAGGCCCTTTCTCCTACCATAATGGCGGCAGCGTTTGTGTTTCCCGAAGGCATCGTTTGAAAAATAGATGCATCAGCTACACGCAATCCTTCAAGGCCATAAACTTTTAGTTTGTCGTCGACCACTGCATTGGGGCTAGAACCCATACGGCATGTTCCCATGGGGTGATAAGCGGTTTCCCCTGTGTCGCGCAGCCAGTTCTCTATCGCCGTGTCTCCTGCAATTTCTTTGCCGGGTTTAAATTCTTCCCCTCGGTAGGCGTCCATGGGGGCAGAGTTCACAATATTTCTCATTATATTAACGCCGTCGATCATGGCTCGAAGGTCTATTGGATCATGGAGAAAATTAAAGCGAATAGCGGGCTGCTCGTCCGGTTTATTCGAACGTATGTGGATAGAGCCTAAACTTTCCGGGCGAAGCTGATAGCAGATAAAAGTCATTCCTGGAAACTTATATAATTTCCGCTTTTTTGGGTTTTCCACCGCGTAGGGGAAGAAGCTGAGTTGCAGGTCCGGTGTTTCCATTTCTGGTCTTGTTTTAACAAAGGCAACAACTGGTGTGGAGGGAAGACTGAAAAAACCTCCCCCGGTGGTGGCATATTGGAGCATTTGTCCTATCAGCCCGAGGCCGCGGGCCTTCTCGTTGTAGCTAACCCCTGGCATGGTTACTTTCCAGTTTATTCTGGATGCGATGTGATCGCGAAAATTTTCTCCAACAGAGGGGAGTTCGTGTCGCACTGTGATGCCATATTTTTTTAGAATTTCGGGGTCACCTATGCCAGATAATTCCAGTATTTGGGGCGAAGAGACGGCTCCTGCAGAAAGAATAACTTCTCGGTTGCATTTCCCTGTGTAGTCCTTTCCATTCTTTCTGTACACGACCCCGGTGCATCGTTTCCCTTCAAGAGCCAAATGTTGGGTCATGGCTTCAGTTACGATTTCCAAGTTAGGGCGCCGGCTTGCCGGTTCTAGATAGCAGCGGGCTGCACTCATTCTCCGGCCAGCTTTTATGGTTGCCTGGGTTTTCCCCACTCCTTCTTGGTCTAAACCATTATAATCAGAGGTATGGGGGTATCCTGCGGACTGGGCGGCAGAAATTAATGCGTCATACAGTGGGTTTTGGTCGGGCACTTCGGATATGCCTAAGGGGCCATTTCGCCCGCGTACTTCATCGTCGCCACCGTCAAAGTTTTCCATTCTCTGGAAAACTTTGGAAACTCTTTCCCACGTCCAGCTGCGATTTCCAAGCTGCCCCCAAGTGTCGTAGTCTAGGGTTTGACCGCGAACATAGACCAACCCGTTGATGGCACTCGAACCACCAACCATTTTCCCTCTGGGAACGGGAATGACGCGGTTGGCTGTACCTTCTTCAGGTTCAGATCGATAGCGCCAGTTTACTCCTGGCTTATCTATGAAGAGCCCAAAGCTCACCGGAACACGCGACAGAGGGTGTGTTGGCTTGCCTGCCTCTAGCAGAAGGACGGAGGTTCTTGGATCTTCTGTCAGCCGATAGGCAAGCGCCGAGCCCGCGGATCCGGCACCAATTATGATATAATCTGGTTGGGTGTTCTTATGCACTTAATATCCCTTTTTCTTCATAAAACTTTCAAGGCAACCATTGAGTTGTGTATAGGTCACCTTAGGCTGGATTCATAATCAAATCAGCTGCTTTTTCGCCAACCATGATACTTGGAGCATTGGTATTCCCAGAGGGCATGGTTGGAAAGATCGAGGCGTCGGCCACACGAAGTCCTTCTAGCCCGTGTACCTTTAATTGATCGTCTACCACGGTGTTGGGACCAGACCCCATTCGGCATGTTCCCATAGGATGATAGCCAGTTTCACATTCTTCCCGAAGAAATTTCTCTATCTGATCATCGGTTGATATGGAAGCCCCTGGATGAAATTCGCTTTTCCGGTATCGGTCCATTGGTTTTGCGTCGACAATTGCCCGCATCATTTTAACAGCGTCAATATTAGTTCTAACATCGATGGGGTCTTTCAGAAAATTAAACCGAATTGCCGGATGTTCATAGGGGTTGCTAGATCGAATATGCACTGAGCCAAGGCTCTCCGGTCTAAGTTGAAAGGCAGCTATGGTCATTCCAGGAAAGGAATGTAGTTTGCGTTTTTCAGCACTTTCCACGGAGTATGGCAAAAATTGCATCTGAATGTCAGGAGTTTCTAATTCTGGCCGCGTTTTCAACCATGCTCCTAGGGACGAGGAGGGTAGACTCAGGAATCCAGTTCCCATTGCAAAATATTTGAGCACTTGGCCTACAAGACCTATTCCCTGCGCACGGGTATTATAGGAAACCTCAGGATTGTTTAATTCCCATTTTATTCTCGGCAAGAGATGGTCGCGAAAGTTCTCGCCAACCGCGACCAATTCATGCCGTATTTCAATTCCGTAACGTGAGAGGATCTCAGGGTTCCCAATCCCAGATAATTCCAGAATTTGCGGGGACGCTATGCCGCCGGCGGACAGAACAACTTCTCTGTTACATTCGGCCTCAACTAATTCACCGTTTTTTTTGTATGTAATTCCGATGCATTGTTTCCCTTTCAGCAGTATTTTTTGGGTCATTGCCTTGGTGACAATATTCAAGTTGTTGCGCCGCATGGCCGGTGACAAATAGCAGTGAGCTGTATTCATCCTGCGGCCGCGCTGGATAGTTGCCTGCAGTCTTGCGACCCCCTCCTGGTCAGGGCCATTGTAGTCCGCATTTCTTGGATGGCCTATGGAGACAGCTGCATCAAGGAGCGCCTCGTACAATTGATTTTGTTCCGAGACCTCAGATATGCCGAGAGGTCCTGTTTTACCTCTTGTTTCATGGCCTGGATCTGAGTAATTTTCCATTCTTTTAAAAACTGGAGCGACGTCCTCCCAGCTCCATCCGCGATTGCCAAATTGTGCCCAGGTATCGTAATCAAGAGGTTGCCCACGGACATAAACCATGCCATTGATTGCGCTTGATCCCCCTAGCATTTTTCCTCTTGGTACAGGGATAGCACGGTTAGCTGTTCCTGCTTCAGGTTCTGAGAAGTACTTCCAATTTACGCCAGGTTTATTGATGAATAGCCCGAAACTTATAGGAATTCGGGAAAGAGGATGCGTGTTAGATCCGGCTTCCACAAGTAGAACCGAGGTTCGGGGATTTGCGGAGAGCCGATAGGCCAAAGCAGCGCCAGCTGATCCTGCTCCAACAATTATGTAGTCGTATTTCATCCTGTATCACTCGCTACATCTAAACTAATGAGAAATACTAATAGAACGCTATTAGGTTCTACGACAAGAATTTCATTTCTCAACCAATAAAAAGGTGCGTCGTTTAACTGCGCATGACAGCTTCCAATTCGTTTGCCGCCCATCGAATGCCCTCGTCTATGCTATCACCGCCCGCTGTTACTCTGGAAACTAGGTTTGGGAAGATGGCTTGCGCCATTATTTGTGCTGCCATGGGTGGTGGGGCAGGATAGCCGGGTACTATTCCGATTTCATCTCCTCGGATCGGGTAATTATAAATCGCGCCGGGCGGTGGGCCGGCCTTCGCCCAGACATCATTGCCTTCTGCGTGGGACCTCAGGAGTGGTACATCGTATCCGGTGGTGACCTGGCTCATCTGGTAGGTAATGTCCCGGGTCCCCACATGGCGCAATAGGTCCTTTGCAGCTACTATATTTTCTGAAAAGTCCCAAATTCCCCAGAACTGGGGAATGAAATTGCGATATCTTCCATGTGGACCTCTTGGTAAATCATGACACCACATCTGTTCGGCGAATTGTGGTGCGTCTCGTTTTGCAACATTCCACGGGCTGGGTGGGTTGAAGACAGAGGATCCTTGTCCCGAAATCATCCAGCGATTGTTCCCTGCATCGTCCCAGGCGTATACGCTTTCCGGCATGGTGCGAACTAATTTAGAAAGATATTCTAAGACTGTCCGCACCTCTTCTGAGTCCACGACAATATCTCCATTCTTGTCTACTAGCTCGGCACCGTGGGCGGCGAAGACTGGGGCCACCCAGAAACTTGCATCGCCCGTCGCCGCAAGAGGTCCACCAATACCATGGCCTGCCGCATGCAATTTCTGCCCAGCTTCTAAGAGTGCATCGTAGTCCCAGGCATCAACCAGTTCCGAGTTGCGTTCTTGCTTGGGGCCAGGGAAAATTTCCTGTAGATTTATGTCAGCGTATTTCTTGTAGAGATCAAGGCGGGAAATCATGCCGTGGGTCTGTGAGCCGACAGGTGAAGGGCTTGCTCGCCAGACGCCATCGACTTTGGCGAGGTATTCGGCCAGAGGAACCATGGGGCCTTCCGAGGAAATAATATCCTCTATAACATCGTCTACTGGCTCCAGGCGGTGTGCAAACATAGTCGGCATCCAGATAGCATGAACATAGATATCATGACCAATCCCGGCTCGTGATTCCGCTTGGGCGGTAAGCAATAGTTTATTTCCCGCACTGGGGATGAAGTCGACTTCGATTTCTACGCCATTTGCTTCACCCCATTTCTGCAACAGGACTTCCAGCGCTCCATTGGTGCCGGGGATCCAATGATCCCACACACCCATTTTGAGTTTTCCGGCAGAGTGGGAGGTTTTGATATAAGGGGAGGCAAAAGTGCTAAGACCTATTGCAGTGGTTCCCTGCAGAACTTTCCTTCGAGTGTGTCCTTTTCGCATTTGCCGCTCCTTTTCCCCATTAACGATGTTTGTTACCCAATCTAATTCCTGGTTAGGAATTATCCCTCCAAATCTGCTCTATACAAAGAACAAAATAGTCCTGGAGGAAGTTTTTCTGCGGTCATATTAGTTCTTCAGAGTCTATCAGGATAAGTAAAGCTGCGGTTGCTATAAATCGACTACCAACTTTAGCCACTAAAATATTATTTTCAGGCGAGTTTTGAGACTAAAAGCCTATAGAATACTGTATTTCCCAAATGGAGAAACTGAATTAGAAGTATAGTACATATTTTCAAAGTGAGAGATCTGTGATGCTTTTGGGTTGTTATTTTTAATTCCATTCGCGGACTGTATTCTCTCTGGTATCTTGAAATGCTGTTCTGAATAACAGATGGCGGATAGTTTCTTATGATTTCAATTGCGGGACAGATCCAAATATGGTTGCCATCTGCCATTACCTTAATTGCGGTTGGAATGTTTCTTCCACAAGTTCATGGCTTCAATTTTAAGTGTTTATCATCAAGATTTATTACCCTGCCAGGTTTGATGATTGTTTCATGTTTACTTATGGTTTTAAGTATTCTTAGTTATTGGGTAACAGGAAGATCTCATCCTAACTCAATTGGAGGCCTAATTCCTTGGAATGATGCTGCCGGTTATTACAGTTGCGCTATTTCTCTTCTTGAAGGTGGAGGGGGCTCTGATTTTTGTGCAAGGCGCCCAATATATTCTCTCTATGTTTCAGCTCTAAGTTGGCTCTCCGGGGCAAACCTGCAGATTACTCTGATTCTTCAGTCATTCGTGACTGCGGGGGCCATTGCATTAGTGTTGCGCCAAGTGCTGCACTTTTGGGGACTTGGTGCCTCGATAATTGCAGGGGCAACTATGGTTGCGTTTTGTGGCCCTTTTTCATCAACGATACTGACCGAGAATATTGGGTTCGTGCTGGGTTCGTCGGGGCTCCTATTGCTACTAAAAGGCGTTGCTTCCCGCAATAGCCTTTATCTCTTTCTCGGTGCTTTTATTCTTAGCTTGGCCATGAATGCGCGGGCGGGGGCCTTTCTAATTTTTCCAGTAATTTGTTGTTGGCCGTTTTTCTCCAAGGGATGTATGGGCGCGATGCGAGCTAAATTTTCTTTTATACTCGTGCTGGGCGTCGTATGCGGCTTTATTCCTTCCGTAGGATTTGCGCATCTTTTTGGCCCGGGGTCAGCAGAATTTCATTCAAATTTTGCACATACCCTTTATGGCTTGGCTGCTGGGGGTGAGCGATGGACATATGTGCTTTCGGTTATTCCTGGCGCGACTACCGGGCAAATCTATGGAGCAGCGTTCAAGCTAATCGTTGATACTCCACTACTATTTGCGGCAGGTCTTTTTCAGGGATTTTTAGAATACCTGCAGCGTATTTTTTCTTACCTGGAATGGGGGCCTGCTCGCAGTCTTATCACATTGTTTTGGGTTTGGGGTGCAGCATCCTTAGTGTTTGGGAAAAAAACTGACATCTCCCTTTGCCTCCTGCTCTTGTGGATTGGGGTGCTTGCATCGGCGCCTATATTGTCGATAGATGGGGATACGCGCGTTTTCGCCACGACTATTAGTCTAGATGCTATGATCGTCGGTTATGGCTTTAGTTTGCTATCTAAGTTGCTAGTTCAGAACAGAAAAATGTGGTTTCTCGTGTTGTTGCTTGGATGCATCTTCTTCTCCCCAAATATAATATTTTATAGTGATCCGAGAATGTGGGGAGCGGTAATTGCACTTGGTTTTCTGTTAGCATTTGCATCACAGTTTCTAATGGGTTTCGGGAGTCGAGAGATGCCTGAAATGAGCGTTGTGCTGGGGTCCGCCCCATTAGTATTTTCTGTTTTTGTAATTAGTTTGGTATGTATTCCAGCTATTGTATCAAGTATTTACGCGGTGCATCCGGAGATAGAGGCGGAAGCCGTGAGATGCCAAGATGGTCAAGTGGGTATCAAAGCTTATTTGGGAAAGACCAGCCCTGTGTTAAGTTTCGTCTCAGGAAGCAAGATAAGCCTGTGGCCTCTAGCGGCAGAGATGAGATCTTTCAGAGCATATCTTTCTCCTCTTGTGGCCCATTATAAGGAACTAGAGAAAGTACCTGAGGAGTATTCCCTGTCGCTTATTATTGATTACTCGTCTCCGGGGAATGGGTCCAGGTTTGTCTACTGGGATCACGCACGATACGGGATTTTGCAAGGGCGGCAGGCATTGTGCCTAGACTACGAGACGTCGAACTTAAAGGCGGATATTTCCCGACTGGCCAACGCAAGGGTGATAGAATAATGGCTGAAGTTCGTTGACATACAATATGGCGGAACTTGAGATGGAAATAACGTTGCGCATCCAAAATACGAGGTGATTTATGCACGTGATTGTTGTGCTTGAAGATCGTATATCTGAGTGGGTGGCTAAGGGAGAGTTACTGGAAGGTTATTTTAATCCCGGTGGAGTCTTTGATAAAATCACAGTGGTGGCCCTTCTCTCTGATGAGGTGGATGCGAAGACTGTCTCCAATCTTTGTAAACCGGCTTCTTCTGTATACTTGAATGCAAATTTGAGTCGGAAACGCTTATCCGTAGCCGCGGGCAAGCCTTTGAGAATTCGTATGATTAAAGCTCTTGGCACATTAGTGGATGAACTAGAGCTCGGTCCAGCTAATTTGGTGAGGGGTTATGGAGAAGGTCTTGCCGCCGTCGTTTCTGAGGTTATTGGCTCTCGTCTTAGTGTTCCGTTTGTAATTAGTTTACATCAAACTGCTGATCCAAAGATTCTGAAAAAATATTCTAGCCTTAAAGATCAGATCTGGCGACGACTGATCAAGATGCCTGTGGAGCAAGCTTTGAGAGCCTCAGACGGCTTAATAGCTGTTTATTCTCCAATAATCGACTATTTGCCGCGGAGTCTGGCTACCCGTGCAGAGGTTATTCCCAACGTGGTTGGAGTTAGGATTAGACCCTCTATAAAGGCTAACAATCGAGATCACATCAACATTATTTGTGTGGGCCGTCAGATTCCTGGCAGAGACCCAAGGCCAATAGTTAGGGCTGTGGCAAACGAGCCGCACCTGAATCTTACACTGGTGGGTGGTGGGCCCCTGCATGCCGATGTAAGAAAAGAGGTAATGAAGTGGGACCTGGGTGATCGAGTTCAGTTGGTCGAGTCCATGCCGAATTCAAGTCTGTGTGATGTTTTTCGGAAATTTGATGTGATGGCCATAAACAGCGGATTCCGGGAGGTCTCTAAAAGCTTAATGGAGGCTGCGCTCTCGGGTGTTCCAATAATTGTTAATGAGGGGCCAGCATCCACTATACGGGAGTTAAGCGCCTTCCCGTTAGTGTACGCGCAGGGAGACCCAACCTCCTACCGAGAAGTCCTGGAAGAGTTTGCAAAAAACCCCAATAAACGCTATGAATTAGCTCGTAGTACCGCTGAAGTAGCGTGGTCTGTCTGGAACCCCCAGGAAGTTGGATTGAGGGCTGGAAAATATTTAGCAAAAATCGTGGAGCGCAAAAGTAGGCTTTAGTTTGAGGATGTTTAAATGAGCGGTTTAGTCATATTTGGTACACGACCGGAAGCTATAAAGCTAGCCCCAGTTGTCAATACTCTGCGAAGAAGGCTGGGACCCTGTCGACTTCAGGTGGTAACAAGTGGCCAACACTCAGAAATTCTTGAGCAAACTTTAGGCGCTCTGAATCTTTCTGTGGATCATAACTTGAACATAATGCAGCCAAATCAGAGCCCTTCACAAGTCTTGGAACGCGCGGTAGCGGGCCTCAATAAAACTTTTGAGCAAGCAAGTGTTGATTGGGTTATGGTGCAGGGGGATACGGCTACAGCATTTGCGGGTGCTCTGTTTGGTTATTTTCTGAAGGTTCCGGTAATACATCTTGAGGCAGGCTTACGTACCCACGATCTTCAGGAGCCTTGGCCCGAGGAAGGTCTTAGGCAGAACATAGCTCGATTAGCTACCCTCCACTTGGCTCCGTATCCGCGTGCTCTGCAAAACCTTTTAGATGAAGGGATTGACTCGGCTAATATTGAAGTCGTTGGCAACCCCGGGTTAGACGCTCAAGATGCGGCATTCCAGGCGGTTGCGGCTTCGAAGGAAACGGCTAGATTACTGGCAGAAAAGTTTTTTTTGGTGAGCCTTCACAGGCGAGAAAATTCTGGACCTAGGTTGAGGGAAACCTGCTACCGAATTCAAGAGTTAGCTAGGCTTCACCCTGATCATAAGGTTATTTGGCCGGTCCATCCAAGCCCCCGAATTCGGAGGACCGCTATAGAGATTTTTGGTGACCAAATTGGACAGGTTGAACTTTGTCTGCCATTTGATTATCCGGATTTTTTAAGTGCGCAGAAAGCGGCCGAACTGATTATTTCGGATTCTGGGGGAGTTCAGGAAGAGGCTCCTACCTATGGAACTGGCGTCGCGGTGGTCCGTGAAAAGACCGAGAGGACCGAGGTTGTTGAGTTTGGCCTTGCTAAGGTAGTTGGTGGGGATGCCCGCAACCTTATCGAGGTAGCAGATGAATTCTTGTCTCACCCTATCAGTCCAAATCAAGTTAGAGATTGGCGGAGGCTTCAGGGGAATGGCCATGCAGCGGAGGCGGCGAGTGAGGCAATCCTTGCCCATTTAGCCTCGCCCTATGCGTCCTCGGCTAGGTTGGCCTGATAATTTCTTAATCCCTATTACTGTCGCTGTGTAGCAAGCACTGAAGAGGAGTGCTGATACGATTGGGTGCAATGGTTCTTTGTTTAAAATTAAGATGGTGGCTAGGGATATAAGTACACCAATAAGTGCCCTTTTTAAGGTTTTGGTGGGCATCAACAGCAAACGGGAGCCAGCACTGGTGCCATATCCTAAAATGGTGCTAGCAAAGCCCAATCTCGACAGTGCGACTACACAGCAAGCACCCAATAGACCAAAGTCTGGGAGAAACATAAACATCCCCAGCACTGCGGCTAGGCCCCAAAAAAGTGTAGCCCACATGAGAATTATAGTTCTACCCTGAACATAAAGGGCATATTCCCATGGGGTCGAAATTTGATTGAAGGCTACCCCAAATAAAAGAATGATAAGTATTTTTGTGTTAACTAAATACTCTTGGCCTACCATGGTTACAGTTAGGAGAGGACCTAATATGATAATCATTGCCGCAACGAGTGTCCCCCACTCTATGAACCCTCCCAATAGTCGGTGCACTAAATTGATTATTGTAGTTGGCTGACTGGCGTCTAATGCTTTTGCTAGTCTGGGGTACAACAACCACCAATAAGGGGCGCCCCAGGAGGCCAAGATCCCTACTAAGGTTTGAGCGATTACATATTGACCTAACGCGTCTGCTCCTAATTCTCTACCTATTAGGAGTCTATCACTCAACCCCATTAGTACTTCCCCAAACCCTGCAAGCATGAGGGGGACTCCAACCCCAAGGGCAATTCTAACCTCAGAGAAGGGTAATATTTTGAGATTGGCTTTTGCAAGATTTTCGCTCTTGGTAAAACTCGAGACGCCAGCCAGAAAAATAAATAATTTCACTAATGTGAAACACAACACTAGGTTCAAGGGGGTAAGTTGGTCTGCGAGCGCAATTCCCAAAATTAGCGCCATAGATGAAAAAGATTCTGAAACTTGCAATTTCAGAGCAGCAGAGGTCCGTTGGCGGGCCCTGATTGCTTCTAATATTAGTGTTTGCCATGCTGTGCAGACGAGTAATAGAGAGGCGCCCTGAATGGCGGGTTCAGCAGCCAAGTCCATTGATAAATATTTGGAAATCTCGTCTGCGTTAAACCACAAGTATGCTGCTGGTAAGCTGACAGCGCTTGTGACCAAGAGAAAACAGGTTAAAACCGAAGAGGCAGTGTCATGAGTGGACTTGAGCGTTGAAATTTGTCGAATAATCGCAAAGTTCAAACCCATTAGTGTAAGAGGAACTAGTAGTACTATCCCAGCTTGAATTTGAGAAAGTTGTCCAAACTCTGTGATTCCTATCAGACGAGCAACTATGATAGTTGAGGCTAGTGTGGTTGATTTAGCCACGCCTTCAGCAAGAAAACGTTGTGCTAGTGCTGCGTCAAAGTCAGGGAACCGATTAAGGAGTATGTGCCACATTCGCATCTATGTTTCTAGGGAAACGAGCCACTATATACCAGCGCTCCGCTAAAAATGGAATGATTGAGGAGGCGGCGGCATCCCAACCTTTTTTCTTGCTGTTTCCTCTTAGCGCATGTCCTAAAATATGTGAGCGATCTAATCCGGGCAATAATAATAATTGGGTGAGTAGTCCATGTGACTCCATAAGTTCGATTTGTAATCCCAATTCCGAAAATATTCGGCATAGCTCCCGCTTTTTATAACCAAAAATTCCTGAGAAGCCCTTCTTTCTGTAATATTTATTCCAATAGTGTATTCCCAAAGACCATGAATTTGCGACGTCCACTATTAGGGTTCCTTCATTCTTAAGTAACTTTGCCATATTGACCAAAGATTCCCTCTGTTTTGCTTTGGGCAAAAGAAGTAACGTGGAAAAGCAGTAGATTGTATCAAATGCTCTCTGAGTAAACGGAAGGTGTGGGAGAGCTGCAGCACATGGAATCACAGATTCTCTTATCATTTGGCCTTGAGTTTTTTGCATTAGTTTTCTAGTCATTTCATAGCTTGGATCAATCGCTAGTACAGTGATTTGGTTGGAAGTTATTTTCAATGCATGCCGACCGCTGGCCGATCCCACGTCCATAACCAAACCTTTCTTTGGTAGATTTTCTTTTACAAGTTGCCATTTTCGTGCCTGAGTGTAGGTGCTCCCCACCTCAAGTGGGTAACTCTCAGCTTCTCCATCAAAATAGTTATGTCGGGTAGTCATCGTTTTACATGTTGGAGATTTTTTCGGAGTACACGCATGCAGTCGTAGGTGGCTGCTACGAAGGGTCGACACCTTAAGGTGCCTCTGTGGTATGGCACTAGTGCTCCTCCGAAACTTTTCTTGAAATCGCTAATTCTCCGAACTTTCCCATTCTGTTCATTTGGGAATGCTTCTCCGGATTCGTACCAACATAACCCATTGTCGGCGAGGTCACAAATAGCCGACCACTGTAGAAGATTATTTGCTCCAACTGAAAGAGCGTAATGATCGCTAGCAACCACCCAATATATGGCGCCACCTTTGTAAACACCAAAGATATGTATTGAGTGGATATTATTAGTATCGGTATATGCGCAATATCCCTTTGCTAAACCGGCTGGGAGAAAGTTTCTAAAAATTTGTTCATAATATGTAGCGGGTTTAGCGGAGATGCCCGTTCTTTTAGTGTTCTCAGTGAGAAGTCGCAAAAAAATTTTCTCATCTTGCAATTGGATTGGCCTGGTTGAAACTCCTGCGCGTAGCGCTTTGTTTACTGATTTGCGAGACCTATATTCCATTCCTTTCCACAATTCCTCTTTGGTTTTCCCATGTAGTTGTAGGAGCCAGCTTTGTGTCGAAACGTCGGAAAACCCAAGTCCTCGGAAAGAGGTGGAGTAATTTTGATTGCTAGATAGATTGGATGGGCTAAGAGGTGGTGAAGAGAGGTCTACACGGTAGGCCCCTTGATTAGCTGCCAACTTTTGGATCTTTCTAGCAATGTGCGCTTCTACTCTTTTGCGTTGATCAACACCCAAAGTCTTTACAAAGGCGGGGCCCCCAGTTCCTTCTATTCGCACTTGTGGATAGGGTATTTTCGAGCCTCGAGTATGCCTAATTAATGGGACTAGAGCGGCTACCCGACCAGATGTTTTCTCCAAGACGGCAAAGCTTATATCCTTTGAGTGAGCCCATGATGCATAAGCATCAATAGATTCCCACCTATGCCACAGCCAAGCATCAGGTGAATTATCTGCTTCTTTATTCCACATACTTGTAGTCAGGTCGGAGCGCTTGGCTATTTCATACACTAGTGATTTGCTCCTTGATTTTTATTTGAGAAGTGACTGTTTTCTCTATACTAAGAGCTATCCCTATGAGAGCTGCAAAAACAAAATTTAACCAATGATAGCGCATAATAGAACTATCAAATAATTGATGTACAAATAATGCGATTAGCAGAGAAGCAATTCCCACTGTTGTTGAATTGATGTCACGGGAATGACCTAGGATTTTCAACACCGGCCGAAGCCAAGTTATAATAAATAAGATTAAGCCTATTATTCCTGTTTCGAGGAGGAGGGTAAGGGGAAGAGAGTGCGCAGCCGAACTATACCCCGGTCTGCTCAACAGTTTTTCTTCGATAAGGCCGAACCCCATTCCGGTCTTCCAGGATTCTTCGACCCCCTGAAGCGACCTGGCCCATATTGAGCTCCTTTCTCCCAAGGAGATGAAATCGCCCCCAAAAGTGCTATAGGTTCCATGTGAAAGGATACTAGTTCCATATAAATATACTGGTGATAAAAGAACCAAACATAATATTCCTGAGCTAAGCCTGAGCCAATTATAACGCAGGAGCAAGACCATTATGACTCCAACCATGGTCATCAGATATGCCGCTCTCGAACCACTTAAAATAAGACTAAAAAGGACCAATAGAAACATTATTGAAGGGCCCAGATTCTTTAATCTCCAGCCAACTTCACTTTTCGCAACTAAACCAATCAAGGCCAGAGAGGCAATCAGGCCAACGCTATTGGGGTTGGAGGTTATGCCCGAATAGCGGGGCAAATAGAGATCCAAAGCGGTAAAATACCTACCCCCTTGAAGTAGGCTAAGTTCAAAGTTACCTATGGCCAAAGAATGGAAAACACCTGGTCCTGGGTGACATCCGTTTATACCATCCAGGCCACATCCCAACAGTAGTACGGGTATCATTTCTCCAAATGTGACGATAAGCAGGTTGTAAATAAGCGAAGCTATAGCGATGCCGGAGAACAGGTAAACAAGGAAAATAAATTTTTGGCCTGGTTTCTGATCAGTACCTAGAGCATACAGCATTAAGATCCCTGGTGCGAAAACTATCGACCACCTCTTAAACGACATTAAAAATTGGTCGGCCCATAGCACACTCAAACCTGACCATAAGGCGAGACATAGGAATGGCATTAAACCCCATATATGGGTCTTTAGGTATTTTCGAGAAAGGGTTGCTGCTGCTATTAGGGCTATGAGCTGAGTAGCAAATACTATGATTGGTGGAGTGGTTATGAACTCGCGGTGACTATAAAACCCTAAAAATCCAATTATGCTTATCGATATAGATACGTATACAAAACCCGAGGCTAGAAAACCTATTTGAGGGCGCGCTTGGAATACCAAGATCGCCCTATTTGCTCACAAGAGATTCAAGAATTTGACTAAAACGGGCCCCGATTTCCCTGCTAGAGTAGTGGCTAATTATCTCTTCATTCGCCTTGAAATTTCCTCTTTTCACTTTTTTTAGAGATTCCGAGAATCTTAAAGCCACTTCGGCTGGATTTTCTGGGTTGGCAGTCCATCCGCCAATCTCGCGAACCAAATCAGAGCTGGCCCCTTCCGGAGTGATCGCAAAAATAGGTCGTTTAGCGCCTAGGTAGTCAATTAACTTGGATGGCAAATAAATAGAGGGTGGTGCCATAGGTGCATCGAAGAGCAGCAACATATCCAAGGTCTCCATTTTTGCTAAAGCCGTTGAATATTGAAGTTCGCCAGCATGCACAACATGCCTTTTAACTGCTGGAAAATCTTCTAGTGCATCATTCAATATGCTTCTTCCTTTGCCAAATACTTTTACCACAAAATGTGGCATCTCAAATTTACTTAGAGCTAAATTTATGGCCTCTAATAACAAAATTGGTGAGCGCGGGCCATAAAAAGACCCAAATATACCAACATCAAGCACGTCTGAAGGTTTACGGGGAGACGCGTTTTTGTATAGGATTGGATCAAAGCAATGTGGAAGCACATGGCTCTTTTCGGCTAAATACATAGTGGGGTGTTGGCGACCGACAAACTTGGCCATTTCCCTTGTGGGGAATACTAGGGCATTTGCGGAAGAGAACACTTGTTTTTCCAGTCGATGGCTCCATGAGGATGCTAGTGGAATGGAGCGTTCGTATATGTCTCCGGACCATGGGTCTGAAAAACTAGCAACCCAAGGGATATCCGGATAGCGTTTCTTTAATGAATGTCCTACTCCGTGCACGGAATGGTATTGAGAGCGAGTAACGATGACATCAAAGGTTGTGGGTCTGAGGGTCTCAGCCTGGTTTCTTACAATGCGATTTAATAGCAGGTAACGATCAGGACGAAATGGAAGGCGCGGAATTTTTCCAAGATAGGAGGACCAACTCCCACCCACATACAAAATTTCGTGGAATCGTTCTTTTATATATCCTTCTAGGCTGTGATCTGGCCGGCCTGGATGTGCCTGAGGGGCTAAAGTAAGAACTGTTATGTCAGCCTTTGGAATGGCACCCATTATTTTAGCACTTACGTAGGCTTCTGGAATGGCGGCGGGTGAAAAGCAATAGCAGATGCAGAGAATTCTCATTTTAGTTTCACCTGCCGCGGTTGTGGTGAGTTATTTCAGAGAAATTCCTTACAGAAAAGGGGGCAAAGCTTTCCAACATTTTGAGAATTTCTGCTTTATCCACAATATCGCCCGGGTCCATATAAATATTGAGCAGTAGAGGGTGATTGCTTCGCATCAGAGACAAGTAATTTTGAAGTTCTGTTAATAAGCGGCCTTGGCCACTTGGCGTGTGGTTAAGGAGCCCCCAGCTATCCAAGATCTGTTCTGGTTGAGATAGACATCCACTTAGTGGGAATTCCATGATCCCGGCTCTCTTAAAAACCGGGCCATACCTTAGGCCAAATAACGGGCGTGTAGAGCTAGAAAACCTATAATTATTTTTTGCGAGGAACTCCCAGAGAGTCCGCAGATTGCCTGGACTATCAAAGCTGCCAAAGTGTGGCGTACGAAAGGAAGTTGGGGGTTCACCGATTATATCGGCAATGGCTTCATGACCGAGCTTTATATCTTTCTGCCATTCTGCTGGTAAGAGCTCATCATAAAAATAACTGCCAATTCTTGAGGGAGATTCTGCGTTCGGCGAGGCGTGGCGCTTAAAGCCATGGTTAATGAAAGTTGCGCCCTCGCGGGCAAGGTCCTGATATACTGATGCTGAGCTAATCAATATTTCTCCAGGAACTGCATAGAGGGGGCATATACCCTTCGAAGCAAATTGTGCATGGAGCTCAGTTACGACCGCGCTGTCGGAATCCAAGTCACAGTCAAAAGAAAGCAAAAAACATGGCTTTCTTATTCCTGCTGTTTTGCAATTGTTGATTAGTTTGTTTTTGCATAGAGAAGAGGCAAATTTAGCCATAAGCCAGGTCTGAAAAAGCCCAGGATCTTTGATAGCCTTTGCAATCTGTTTTAGCACTGTACATCTTCCAATTTTAGGTGGAGCGTAGGCAAGATCGGGCCATGGCTGCAACGTATAATTGTGTGCACGTTATAGATCTTGTTGGTGACTATTTTTCTATAGGCCATCGTTTGGACCCTTATAAGGTTCTCCAGGATCGATAAGGCTTTGGGCTAAAATAACAGTTGTGCATAGGGCTCCCATGAGCCAGCCCTGCCAAATTCCGAAACTCAGTTGGGTTAGAGTGAAAGCTATAACAAACGTAGCCATAATAGCTGCGGCGGCCATTACATTGGGGATTTTAGAAATTCCCGAAATCATAATATAGAGTACTCCTATCGTCAGAATAACCCCCAGGCTGCCCAACTCTAACCAGATTTGAAGGAAGGCACTGTGGGGGTGGAGTGGCATAAACGGGGCGCTTATTATTGTGTTAGTTGACTCGTTATACCAAGTTGTTTGTGAGTTAGCTCCAGGAAAAATCCGTGAGGTGTTGAGTCCATATCCGCGAAAGGGTTGCTCAGCAATTCTTTCTGAGGTGAATTTCCAGATGGACAATCTATGGAGCGCATGATCTGGAAGGCTTAATCCACCAATAAATGCTCTTGTTAACCAATCTTCAATATTATGCAGAAAAATAATAAATATCAGATAGGCAGACACACTGAGTTTGACGAGAAGGGTGGCGTAGTAGAGGGAATGTTGGCAAACTACAAAAACAATTGCTCCTGCGAGGAACGCCAAAATAGTAGCCAGAGGTCCCAGAAAAACTAGGAGTAGTGATATGGGCACAATATAAATTATAGAGCTACGCCTACCATAAGTCTCTGTAATGCAGGAGATGGTTGGAAAACAAAGCAGTGTCATAATAACAGTTGTTTCATTAAGGCCAGTGACTAAGGCAGAGTTTTGAAACAAATAGTTGAGTGAGCTGTAGTCATGGTGTGTTAGAGATGCTGCATCCTGCAAGGTAAGCAGTATTGAAACTGTACCTTTAGCCAAGGCTAAATAAGTGCCAATCAGGAAACCCCTAACTAGCCATAGTCTCACGATTTCACGGCTTTGTTTAGTAAGGTTTTGCGCTACTTGTAATAAGATGACCAAAAACAGAAAGATTGTTCCAAGGCGGGCAGTAGCAAAGAGTGAGGTGTAAACGTCTAGTGACCATAGGCTAGCTATGAACGACCAGATGATTATCAGGCCAAAAATATAAGTAACAATCCGTGGAGACGGAATGAGAGACATTAAATTTTTTCGACGTAGATAAAGGAGTGCTACGACTGATAAAATTGGCGGCATCCAAGCCTGTAGGGGGGCGACTGCCCCTATCGGAAAGGCTGTAAAAGCAAGCCCGGATAGCACCAAAACATCCGGGTCTTTAGATATTTTCTTCTGGGATCGAAGTGCGTTCACTTTTAGTTGCTGCAGGTGAGTACCTAAAGATTGTTCTAAAAAGCCTATCGTCTGAACCTCAAGTTTTGGGTCTTGAAGATTAAGCAGCTCGCCATAGGGAGCCATTGTGAGGCCAGATTTTCACTAAATCGCTCACTTTTTTTATAAGGTGCTGGACGCGTTAGCTGCCGCTTCATTATATAAAAGGGTGTCAACTGGAAATTCTTTCACTAGGTCCAGCCCTTGGGAGCGGAATGTTGTTGTTTGAAGTGTCATCCAGATCGACCAAAAGTGACTTGGCTTTTTTTATCTTTTCCGGATCTTTGTCCCGCTGGACAATACGCAGTAAAGTATCTCTGCACTCGATCTCCCCATTTTCTGCCATCTTGAATGCCATTTGATCTCGGGCTTCATAAACAGAGCGATCCAAAGGAACTGTCTTAAGGTCGAATTTCTTCCAGTAGTATTGCTGATGTTCAGAATCCCAACTCCCGTAAACTTCGTCCCAGGAGCCACACCCCGGGTAGGGCTCTAGTTGATTCTCACATATGGTGTGACTAGCGGGTTGATATCGGGCATCAAAAGACTGCCTAATTTCTGATGTGCGGTTTGGCATGGCTTGATGAACAGCTTCGTCACAAAATATTAAAGCATCTCCTGTAAGGAACGAACCTGTCACCCATGCTCCTGGGATTGGAACAGCTATCTCCATACCGCCAGCGCCTGAACTGACTTTAATGTCCAGTGCCCCAAATTTATGAGATCCGGCTGCAATTGCCAAAGCCCCTTTGTTGACCGGACAATCTCCTAGCGGAGCCCAGAGAGCGTAGTTAGTATCTCCACCTATGTTTGGCTTGTCTTGATGGGGCCGGGTGGTGAAATCAAAATCAGGGCCTTGAGGGAAGATGTTTCGCTGTACAAAAGAGGGATGCGCTAAGGTTGGTTCACCAAAGATAGAGTCAAAAAACTCTAATACTTGTGGATGTGTCCTTAGTCTATGTAATTCTTCATCACTCCAGATACCTGGAAATACCTGCATATAGGTTTCTTCAGGGTCTTTGCATGCAGCTTGTCGGTTGGCAATGCCAGCTTCAATAGGGGTCTTTGGATCAAGCCAACCCCCTTTTGATGCCTTTTCTAGAAGACGGCGACGTACGCGCAAAACATCGTTTTTTGGCAGGAGTTCCCTTATAAAAAGGTATCCATCGCGGTCCAGCCGTTCCTTTAGCGCGGTGCTATCTCCCTGAAGATCGGTGGAGTCGAGAAATGGTGCCATTTCTTCCATTTAGTTTCCCTTGGCAATGGTCCGTCACTGGCCAGCTTCTTAGTAAATTGCCTAAAGGTCAAGGAGCTAAATCTAATTTAGAAATTTTGTTTGAATGCAGCTTCACAGGAGCTAATGTGAGCCAAAACATTTCACATATAGATGGATATTACTAGTTATGGAACTTGGATTAAGAGGAAAAAAGGCTATTGTTTGCGCGTCCAGCAGAGGCCTTGGTCGGGGTTGTGCGGAGGCATTAGCGGAAGAGGGTGTTTCCCTGGTTATAAACGGAATTAATAAGGAGACGGTGACCAGGACAGCCGAAGAAATTGCCAAGTCCTTCAATGTTAATGTGCAGGCTGTAGTGGCAAACTTGGATTTACCCGAAGGCCGGGCTGCGTTGCTGGAAGCTTGTCCAGACCCGGACATCCTAGTTAATAACAACGGGGGGCCACCGCCCGGAAATTTCAGGGATTGGGGAAGAAACGAATGGGATGCGGGTTTAACTGCGAACTTGATTGCTCCCGTTGAATTGATCAAAGAAACAGTCGATGGAATGGTTGAGCGCGGTTTTGGACGTATTGTGAACATTACTTCAATAGCGGTTAAAATGCCCTTTCCGGGTTTAGCGATGTCCAGTGCTGCGCGTTCTGGTCTTACCGCTTTTGTGGCTTCTGTCTGTAGGGAAGTGGCATCCAATAATGTTACGATCAATAATTTACAGCCAGGGATTTTTGATACGGATCGGGCCCAGACCGGATTCAAAGGTGCAGCAAAGGCCACAGGGCGTACTGTTGACGAGGCTCGTGCCAGTCTAATAGGAAATATCCCCGTTGGGCGTCTGGGTACCACTGGGGAGTTTGGTCACGCTTGCGCGTTTTTGTGCAGTGTGCACAGTGGCTTTATCACTGGACAGTCACTTCTCTTGGATGGTGGTCATTTTTCTGCAAACTTCTAGCAGAACTGACTGGGAGCAAAGCATAGTTTGGATTGTTGAAACTAAGGTTTTGAGAACTTTGGGCCTTGGAAGGTATCGTACGTTGTGATTTCTTCAACAGGTCGACGTTTTAGCTTTGTTAGTTGCTTCACTGGTTTTCCCAGTGGAATTATTGCAGCAATTGCAACGTAATTGGGAAGCTCAAGAAGCATTTGGACCGTAGGCTCTTCGGCGGCGGCCAATGTAGTAATCGTCCCTCCGAAACCTGCTTGGCGGGCGGCCATGAGGATATTCCATACGAATGGATAAATGGATGCTCCACTTATTATTCCAACGCGATCCAGGTATTGGTCCATTGAAGCAACCACTCTGAGGTCGAGAGCTATCGCTAGGAGACAAGACGCCTTTTTATATGGCTCCATAAGTCTAGTTGGTGGAGGTGTTCGAGCAATTTCAGCAGCACTTACATTTGTTTGCGATACACTGTTCCAGGGATTCTCGCCCGCTTTCACTTGGGCGTGATACTTCTTCGCTGGAGGCTCCAGAATTTCTACTAATTTTTCTCGTGTTTCCTGGTCGCGTATGATTATAACGTGGTTCCCTTGGCGGTTTCCCCCGCTAGGTGCGAAACGGGCATTATCCAATATTTCATAAAGTACTTCTTCGGGTATACCTTCGCCCGTATATTCGCGAGCGGCGAAGGTAGTACGCATTACATCATATAATTCCATTGTTCCCTCAGGCTCCCCTCCATTCCTTAGAAAAATCCATGGTAGTTTTAGCAGCTCTTATAATGATTCGGCAGAGCCAGAGTTTAGAGAGTTTCTTCTAGGAAATTAGTTGCTCGGGCCCAAGAATCGCGTTGTGCTGCCACATTATAGGCATCACTTTGTTCATTAAAAAAGGCGTGCGCTGCATCGTACCGAAAAATGCTATGCCCTACTTTGGCCTGCTGGAGTGTATTTTCTAATTCATCAACAGCGGCAGGAGTGCACCAATCATCTTGGTTGGCAAAATGACCTTGAAACGGGACCCTAATATCTTTCGGAGAAGCAAATTCATCGGGGGGAATGCCATAAAAACAAATTCCTGCAGAACATTCCGGTACATGGACAGCGCTGGCGAGCGTCAGGGCTCCTCCCATGCAAAACCCCATAACGGCTACCTTCGAGCTGGTGTCCAAAAGGTGTCGGGCAGCCCCGCGAATGTCCTGGTGGGTTGCTCCTGGGAAGTCAAGCCCGTTCATCATGTGGCCGGCTTCATCGGGGTCCTGTGTTACCCGACCTTTATATAAATCTGGGGCTAGAGCGTTGTAACCTGCTCTAGCAAAACGGTCGGCTACCCCGCAAATTTGGTCGTTGAGGCCCCACCATTCCTGAATGATAACAACACCACCTTTGTTGCCTGTTGAAGTGGACAAATAACCATTCGTTTGGCCTCCATCCGGTCGATTAAACTTAGTCATATTGCCCATTACGCGTAATCCTCATAGAGCTCGGTATTCTTTTTCAGTGTGTAAAATACTATCCGATAACGGGAGTATAGCTAACCTCGTTTTTTTGTCGAAAAAAAATGAAACGAATTCCCCTTAAACTGAGTTTCGCGCCTTCTCAACTGCGGTGTCAAAGTGACCCTTCAACTCTCTTGGGACATCGCCAAGGCCAGCAACAACTCGCATTGCCCAATCAATATATTCGGCCTTCCGCAACGAGTCCCAATTTTTTGGAGGGCTTTTAGTTATGGAACGCAAATTAGATGTTTTGTCGGCTACTTTAAGGATTTTTGCACGCTGAGTTTTCTTGGAAGCATTGGTGATCTGTAACTTCTTTCTCTCTTCTTTGCGAAGGGTTTTGTCATCAGTGACTTCGTTTACCAGGTTTGCTATATCGTCATTAAAGCAGATAGCTAATTCTTCACATGTGGTGTCTGTATCTTCTATCGTATCGTGGAGTAGGGCTGCGGCAACCAAATTAGGGTCTTTGCCTTTTGTTGCCTCTGTCACCAGCAGGGCTACTTCAGCTAAGTGGTTAATGTAGGGTTCTTGGGCCTCACCTTTTCTTCTCTGTTTGGAGTGCCGTTGAGAAGCAAAATTGAAAGCGCGGGCGACTACAAGTAGGTCATTCAACGAATTTCTCCATATTTTGTTGCCACGAGTTAGTCTACCAAAATGGGTCAATACCTGCCAATTGTCAGAGTATTATCTGGGCATTATCCGCAAACTTTTCAATCAAAAACACTCTGTTCTTTTGAAGAGCTAGATTCATCTCTCCCAATTGTGCAAAACAACTTATTTTTGCAGATCTTGAATACTGGGTTGCACCCAAGTAGTTTGTACATATGGCTGTTCCAGTTGAACACTTTGCAGGGGATCTTCATTGGATTTTTTTGGGAACTTTTTTTCGTTTATTGGACGCGTTTCCATATATTTCGTGGAGACCTATCTATATTCCACTGCCGAAATTTTTTCGAGGGCAGGGGAGGGGCCAGTTGCAGGATTCTTTGAGTTCCTAATCTCCATGTTTCTCTTCAGTTGCGGATTGGTTTTACTAATTGGAACCCTGCAGTCGTTAAGAAAATGGAGTGTTAACCCACTTATCACGATAGTAGAAAATTATAATAGGATTTTCGCCCTCGTAGGTGCATGGGCAATTAGTCTGTTGATAGCTGCTATGGTCATAGAGGTAGTATCACGGTATTTTCTGGGCTCTCCTACTCAATGGGCCTACGAAATGTCCTACATGCTAATGGGAACATCCTTTATGTTGGGCATAGCCTATTGCATGCAAATGAGGCGACATGTCAGGGTAGATTTTTTTTACGATAGGGCATCACCGAAAAAGAAAGCAGTTATTGATATTGCTGGGTACTGCGTATTTATCCCAATGGTTTTGTGGCTTTCCGCTGGGCTCTGGGACTATTTTTATCAAGCCTATCGGGTTAATGAATTGTCTGGGGAATCGGCCTGGAATCCTATTATTTGGCCCTTCAAATTCACTTTTGTGGTGGGTTTTTTGCTGCTCTTACTGCAAACAACAGTTGAAATACTTAAGTGCCTTTTGGTTCTCACACAGGCGAGTAGTCCTGAGCCCAAATCTATGGACGCGAGGTAGTTGTTATGGGTGTCAGTCTAGCGTTATGGATGTTTCCTGCTCTGATGGTCATGATTTTTTTTGGCTTTCCTGTAGCGTTCTCTCTGTTTTCAGTGGCATTCGTTTTTGGTGCAATAGCCTTTAATTTTTCCCTCCCGGCCGTCAATCTTTTCACTCAAGTCATCGATTCGGTGGCCTCGAACTCTATTCTTGCCGCGGTTCCACTTTTTATATTGATGGGGTCATTATTTGAACGCTCAGGCATTGCAGAGCGTTTGTTTGAGGCAATCCACCTTTGGACCCGGAGACTTCCCGGTGGCTTAGCGGTTGGGACTGTCATTTTGTGTGTGATCTTTGCTGCTTCCAGCGGTGTCGTAGGTGCTACCGAGTCAGTTGTAGGCTTGTTAGCTATCCCGGTAATGCTCCGATATGCCTATGATAAGGGTTTGATAGCAGGAACAATTTGTGCGGGTGGTTCTCTTGGAACAATCATTCCTCCTTCGGTTGTGGTGATAGTTCTTGGTCCTGTCGCAGACGTTGATGTGGGCGGTCTATTTATGGGAATGCTATTTCCTGGCCTAATTTTGGCGGCCCTGTACATTATTTACATACTAGTTCGGTGTAGTATTTGTCCTGAAGACGGGCGCAGACTTCCGCCTGATGAGAACGAACCTCCTTTGGGCCGTAAATTGTGGATAACCGCTGAGGCATTATTGCCCCCGTTAACCCTAATCTTTGCAGTTTTAGGTACAATTATATTGGGGTGGGCAACCCCCACTGAAGCAGCGGCTATGGGTGCTTTTGGAACAATTGTCTTAACACTAGTGTATGGGCGCTTTAGTTTCTCAGTATTCAAAGAAGCCTTAGTTCGCACGCTTTTGGTTACTGCAATGATTCTAACTATCCTTGTTGCAGGAAATATGTTTGCCAATGTGTTCACGATTTCTGGCGGCTTGATTGGCACTCAACATCTAGTAGAGGCAGCGGAGCTCTCCGGTTGGACCACTTTGTTTATACTGTTATTATTGGCATTCATAGCTGGTTTTGTTTTGGACCTAATTTCAATAATTTTAATTATTATACCGATTGCCATTCCGCTTATAGAAAAAATTGAATTTTATGGGATGGATCCCTCGCAGGTCAAAAGTTGGTTTTGTGTATTGTTTCTTATAGTAATACAGACTAGTTATCTGACGCCTCCGATGGCACCTGCTATCTTTTATTTGAGAGGGATAAGTCCGCCTGAAATTAAGCTGTCACATATGTACAAAGGTGTCATGCCATTTATCGCCCTAGAAGTTATCGCGTTGGCTTTAGTCATTCTTTTTCCGGGATTGGCGTTATGGTTACCTGAGCAGATGTGGGCGCTCTCACGACATTAGCTATTGCTTTAAGATTAGTACTGGGAGGTCCTAATCATGACAATCACAGACGACCGTAGTCCAAAGTATGACGTGGTCCTAACAGGCGGGAGGGTTATAGATCCCAGCAACCGGTTGGATGAAATCGCTGACATAGCAGTGAGGGATGGGAAAATTGCGGCACTGGGTCAGTCGATTGCTGTGCGAACTGATCAACATACTGTAGACGTGAATGGCCATTTAGTCCTGCCCGGCTTGATTGACACGCACGCTCATATATTTAGGCACGTCACCGGTGGTTTTGGGCTTCCTGCAGATTTAGTCGGGGTGAATTCGGGTGTGACAACCTTGGTCGATCAAGGGGGCCCGAGCTGCATCACTCTGCCTGCATTTCGAGAGTACATAGATAAGCCTTCAGAAACACAAATTTTGGCCTTTCTTTCATGTTATGTAATTGGAGGTTTAGAAGGCCATTACTATAGCGATCTTTACGGACCCCAGTGCGTTGATGTTGACGCAACGGTGAAGGCAATTCAAAAGAACAGGGATATTATTCGGGGAGTCAAAGCTCATGCGGAGATTGGGGGCTATTCGCGGTGGGGAGATAAGGTTGTCAGGTTGGCGAAAGAAATTGCGAGCCAGGCTTCGGTGCCACTATACATCCACTTAGGGCAGTTATGGCCGCTAGTGGAAAAAGACAGTCCGACAGGCGGCGATCATATTTTACCATATCTGGCGGATCTTGCTGAACCAGGAGATGTTTTGGCGCATCCATTCACTCGCCATCCCGGAGGATTTGTTGCCGATGATGGGAAAGTCCACCCTATTGTTGAAGATATGATTGCAAAAGGTGTCAAAGTAGATATTGGGCATGGCTCACATTTTAGTTTTGACGTAGCGAGGCGTGTATTGGATGCGGGAATAATGCCGGACACGTTAGGCGCAGACATGCACGGTTATAACACTAAGATTAAAAATAGTTCGCCTGACGATGAAGGGCACCTGTTTGGCGGTAATATACCATTTGGTTTGTGTTCTGCGATGACTGAACTCCTGGCATTGGGTCTAACACTCGAGGAAATCGTGCCTATGGTAACCTCTGCTCCAGCCCAGATGTTGGGTATAGAGGCGCCAAGAGTTGGTTTGGGAGTAGGGTCTAGTGCAGATATTTCTGTGTTGAAAGATTCTCGGGGACGATGGCGGCTGAGTGATAATGATGGAGTGAAAATGGTTAGTGACCGCCTTTTAGAGCCAAAATTTTGTTTTCTAAGCGGTAAAAAGTTTGAGGCTAATGCTTCAATTATCCCGGTGCCGGAAGAAATATGACAGTGAAGAATAGAGGGACAGGTGTAGGCGGATCGGTTCCTAGAAAAGAAGACAGGAGATTCCTAAACGGAAGTGGGAGGTTCGTAGGTGATATAGCACTATCACGTATGGAAGAGGTTGCTTTTATTCGTAGTCCATTTGCGCACGGGCTTATAAATAACATTGAAATTCCGGATAGCCTTCGCCATTCAGTATACTGTGCGAAGGATCTTGTCGGCACCAAACCTATTCGAGCTGTTTCTAACCTGAAGGGTTTTAAGCCTTCCGACCAACCTTTGTTGGCCTTGGAAAAGGTGTGCTACGTGGGTGAATTAATCGCTGCGTGTCTTGGAGCTACACGGGCTGAAGCGGAGGATAAGGTGGATGAGATCTATGCCGATATAGAGCCGTTACCGGTCATCGTGGATATGTTGGATGCTCGTAAGCCGGATGCGCCTTTAATACATGAAGATTGGGGAGATAATGTTTTCTTGGAGACCCAGATATCGGTGGGGCAGCCAGAACCCCTCTTATCAGCTCCAATTAAAGTGAATCGAAAATTGAGAATGTCGCGCCAGTGCATGGCTCCGTTAGAAGGGCGAGGCGTGGTAGCACAGTGGGATAGTCGACTAGAGCAACTCACTGTGCACACATCAACTCAGATGCCGCACATAGTTCGTTCGGGTTTGTCTGAGTGCCTGGGTCTAGATGAATCATCAATTCGGGTGATCTCTCCAGACGTTGGTGGGGGATTTGGATACAAGGGTTTGTTGTTGCCTGAAGAGGTGATCGTTTGTTGGTTGGCATTAAAGCGTGGAAACCCGGTTCGTTGGTTGGAAGACCGTCGTGAGGCCCTGACAGCCGCTGCAAATGCCAGGGAACATTATTATGACATAACCTTATGCGCAAATCAGGAGGGGGAAGTGCTCTCGTTGGATGCTCAGGTACATGTAGATGCTGGCGCCTATTCTGCGTATCCGTTTACAGCTTGTCTCGAGGCAGCGCAGGTCGCTAGCATTTTGCCAGGCCCATATAATATTCCTAATTACAATTGTAAGACTTGGTCTGTGGCAACCAATAAATGCGGTATTTTGCCATATCGGGGAGTGGCTCGGACGGGAGTGTGTTATGCGTTAGAATCTATGCTTGATTTGGTTGCGCGCTCAGTGGGAAAGGAGCCGTTCGAAATACGACTCCTGAACCTGGTGAAACCAGATCAAATGCCTTTTAACAATATTACCAATAAACATTTCGATAGTGGAGACTATCCTGCCTGTCTTCGAAAGGCGGTAGAGGCAATTGATCTTGGTTCCGTTCGGAGGCAACAGAGAGGTGCCGGCGCAACAGGACCTATGATAGGAGCCGGTCTCAGTATCTATAATGAGCAGGCGGCTCACGGAACGGCAGTTTACTCGGGTTGGGGTATTCCTATGATCCCAGGTTATGAACAGGCGTTTGCCCGATTTAGCCCCGATGGGGAGTTGGAGGTTCGGGTTGGAATTCAGTGTCATGGTCAAGGAACAGAAACTAGTCTTGCACAAATTGCTCACGAGATATTGGGTCTGGATATTGCATCTATTAGGATCGTGCATGGAGACACGGCTTTGTCCCCATATTCAACTGGCACTTGGGGGTCCAGAGTTATAGTCATGGCTGGGGGCGCGGTAGCACGTGCCTGCGAAGAATTGTCTGCGCGACTTTGTAAAATTGGGGCCCATTTGATGCAAAGCAAGGTCTCGGATACGTATATAGAAAATGGCATGGTGAAGACCCCAACTCGTCAAATATCCATACAAGAGGTTTGTCAAACTTGGTATCGTCGGCCACAAGATTTGCCGAACGATGTGGACCCTGGTGGCCTTGAGGTTACTGCAGGGTATAAGATGGAGAGGGATGATGGAACCTTCTCTTACGCGGCCCACGCGGTAGTAGTGTCCATAGATCCTGAACTGGGAAGCGTGGATTTACTAAAATATGTTATTGTTGAGGATGGTGGAAAGTTAATCAACCCTATGATTGTCGATGGACAAGTCTACGGGGGTGCGGCACAAGGAATAGGAACAGCACTTTATGAGGAGATGCCGTTTGATGAAAACGGCCAGCCCATGGCATCGACACTTGCGGAATATATATTGCCTGGTGCTACGGAAGTCCCGGATATTGAAGTGCAACATATGGAAACACGATCACCATACTCAAAGTTTGGTCAAAAAGGCATAGGGGAAGGGGGTGCTATTGGATCTGTGGCCGCTATTTCCAGCGCTGTAAATGATGCTCTGAATCCCCTAGGTGTTGAAATAACTGAGACCCCTATTACCCCAAGAAGGATCTTAGAGGCGATCGCTATGGCTAAACAAGATGGGACACCGGACTCTTGAAAGCTACAGCATTTGAGTATCATCGTATGAGCACTGTTGAGGAGGCGTTAGCGGTACTTGCAGAAAGGGATGGCTACGGAAAAGTGCTGGCAGGTGGGCAGTCACTTGGCCCAATGATGAATTTACGCTTGGTTAGGCCAGACTTTTTAGTTGATATAGGTGGAGTTAGATCTTTAACGGAAGTTACTTCAGATAGTGGAATCATTCGGATTGGGGCACGTGTTACTCACTCAGCGATTGAAGATGGGATTATTCCGGGACCCACTGGAGTATTTTTATCTGAAGTTGCTCATGGAATTGCCTACCGCGCTATCCGAAATCGTGGAACTTTGGGAGGTAGCCTGGTACATGCAGACCCAGCTGCCGATTGGCTCTCGGTACTGATTGTTCTAGATGCAAGTGTTGTGGTGGTAGATCAAGGCGGAGAGACTTCCATTAAAGTTAAGGATTTTATTGTAGGTCCATTTACGACTGGATTAGGGGATAAATCGTTAGTAAGTCGTATTGAGTTCAAAGAACTAACAGGAAAGGCTAAATGGAGTTATTTAAAGTCATCTAGAAAACCGGGTGAATTTGCTGATGCCATATCTATTTGTTTGAGAGATGAAAGCGAAGGAATTTTTCGAATTACGGCTGGCGCTATGGACGTAACTCCTAAAATGGTTGACTGTAACCTTTCGGAGTCAAATGAGGAGAAGATTGAGTCATTAATTTCTCATCGAAAGGGGTATCAGAAAGGCCTGCATTACACCCTATTGCAACGGTCAATCCATGAGGCGGGAAATTGAGCAATCACAATATTAGTCTCCATGTAAACGGGTGTAAGGTTGAGGCCAGTGTAGAGGCACGCCAGAGCCTTGCTGACTTCTTGCGGGAAAATTTGGCGCTTACGGGAACGCACCTCGGATGCGAGCACGGTATTTGTGGTGCCTGTACAGTGTTTATTAATGGTGTTCCAGCGCGCTCGTGTATTGCGCGAGCTGTTTCCTGTGAGGGAGACGAGATAAAGACAATTGAGGGCTTTGTGGATGATCCATGGATGGAAGCAATCAGGGAAAAATTTTCATCCGAACACGCCTTGCAATGCGGTTTCTGTACTCCGGGAATGTTAGTAACTGCATACGATATTACGAAGCGAATTCCTGATGCAGATGAAGCGCGAATAAGACTGGAGCTTTCGGGGAACCTTTGCCGGTGTACTGGATATAAAGGGATAGTGAATGCAATAAAGGGTGTCTTGAAGGATCAGAAGGATGTTTTATGAAAATTCTTCAAGAGTTTGATGTAAACCATTCCAGGGAAAGGGTATGGGAAATCTTTGATGACCTAAGTCGCGTTGCTTCGTGTTTTCCTGGTGCGCAAATTACACGGCCGCTGCAGAATGGTTCGTTTTCTGGTCAGGTTGCAATGAGGCTGGGGCCTATGCGGTTGCAGTTTAAGGGTGATGGAACTCTGTCGAGAGATAAAAATAATTGGCGGGGGATGATACAAGGAGACGGGGCGGACACGGTTACGAAATCAAAGGCTTCAGCCATTCTAGCGTATTCCTTATCAAATAGTTCAGAGAGTGGTACCATTGTACAGGTAGAATTGGAGTATAAATTGTTTGGTGCATTAGCTCAGGTGGGAAGGCCGGCTCTTGTGCAAGAAGTAGCGAACCATCTTACTGGTGAGTTCAAGAAAAATCTCAACGAACAAATAGTTGGGAAAATTTCCCTTGAGAGGCAAGAAAGGCAATCTAATTCTTCACTGAATGTGATAGGCTTATTCATGCGTATGCTAGCTGTTCGTTTATCCTTTTTCAGGAGTTTGTTCAGTAGAGAAAAAAACAGGTAGCTTGGGAAACCGGCATCAGCAGGAGGCAAGAATTATGGATATCGGGGTATATTTCTTTTCAACGGCTTACTCTATTGGAATAGAGGAGTTAGCAGTAGAGCTGGAAGAGCGTGGCTTCGAATCTATGCTGATCCCTGAGCATACTCATATCCCGGCGAGTCGCAGGACACCTTGGCCGGGAGGGGGTGACTTGCCTAAGGAGTATTACAATACCTATGACCCATTTGTTGCGCTTTCCTTTGCCGCGGCGGCTACAAAAAGGCTAAAAATTGGAACAGGAATATGTCTGCTTCCCCAGAGAGATCCGATAGTCACAGCTAAATCTGTAGCAAGTCTGGATGAACTTTCCGGCGGTCGAGTAATTTTTGGTATCGGTGGTGGCTGGAATGTAGATGAGATGGAGAACCATGGTGCCAAATATTCCAGCCGATTTAAGCTGTTGCGTGAGAATGTCTTGGCGATGAAGCAATTATGGACAGAGGAACAGGCCGAGTTCCATGGGGAATTCGTTGACTTTGATCCTGCATTTTGTTGGCCAAAGCCGCTACAGACACCGCATCCACCGATAATTTTGGGGGGAGAAACAGATTACACCTTGAAACGGGTTGTCGAATTTTGTGATGGGTGGCTTCCTCGTCCGCGTGCCGATATAAAAGATGGAATGAAACGTTTGCGCCGTATTGCTGATGAGGGAGAGAGAGATTTAGAAACTATCTCTGTGACAGTATTTGGGGCGCCCCCGAAACTGGAGAAGTTGGAGCAATATAGGGAAATGGGAGTGAACCGGGCCTTGCTGCAAATCCCGACGCAAGACAGAGAGTCGTGTCTAAGAGTATTAGATAGTTATATGCCTTTATTGTAGGGTCTAGTTCTTGTAACTGGGGTCTATCCTATCCAATTTGCGCCTCAGGGCGGCAAATTCTATCGTGCCCATGCCATCTTCTGTTTCAAGCTCTGAGAATTGATCCATTTCCCGGCCGGATTTGTCTGCTATTTGGCCGGGTAAAATATTTAGGGTGCCAGCTGCGGAGGCATCAAGTTGGATTTGGCATGCTCTTTCGAGGCGGTAGAGGCGAATAAACGTCTCGGCAACGCTTCCTCCAACAACGAGTAGCCCATGGTTTCGTAGAATCATTGCTTTGTTTTCTCCGAGGTTTTCAAGAAGTCGNGCTCGTTCGTCCTCGTACAGACTTATGCCTTCGTAGTCGTGATAAGAGATCCGATTGTGAAATCCTGTGGATACCATGGAAATAGATTGGAGGCCCTCCTCAATTGCTGCTACCGCCATCCCCGCTCTGGTATGGGTGTGCATGACGCATTTATTTTCCGTCGAATGGGCCATATGGACGGCAGAATGGATAACAAACCCAGCTTTATTGATCGGATATTCTGATTCTCCAATAATATTTCCATCAATATCAATTTTGACCAAGTTCGAAGCTTTTACTTCGTCGTAGGATAGCCCGTACGGGTTTATCAGGAAGTGAGGCTCTCGCCCTGGAACCCTAGCTGTCAAATGGCCAAAAATTAGCTCGGTCCAGCCAAAGTAATCTACAAGTCGGTAAGCAGCTGCCAATTGTACTCGCAACTCCCATTCCGCGTCTTCTCTTGGAAAATTCTCTACGCTATTTTTGTTTACAACAGAAGCCATTACCTTCGCCTAACGTTTTGTTATTGCAGTCTTGTTGAAACCNACCAAATTACTATTATTCAATTAATTCCCGTTGGGACGAATCCAATTGAGGGCGATCTTTAACGGTACATTCTGCGAGTTCAACATGCTGAATACAAGGAATTTATTGGATGTATAACCCCAAAACCATAGTAAGCATTAGAGGGGATGATTGGTGTATCAACGGGGAGCCAACTTATAAAGGAAGATTTTTTAGAGAGTCGAGGGTTGAAGGATTGTTGCTGAACTCTCGTATGGCCAACGGGATTTTCGATGANCTGAACTGCCTAACCCAGGATTTATGGTCCTATATAGACACCGGTATGTGGGACGCGGAACGAAATACAAAAGAGTTGACGGAAATGTTCCCAGTTTATTGGCGATATGGTCTTCGGGCAATTAGCGTTAACATGCAGGGTGGCTCCCCACTAGGCTACTACAGGGGGGAAGAGGCCTGGNTCAGCGAACTTGCNCGGCGGGTTAAAANTTNCCATCCCAGGGCAACTAATGCGGATATATGGGAAGGCCTGNAGAGCCTTGAGCATCAACCTTGGAATTCAAGTGGCTTTACGTCGTCAGGTGAGATTTTGCCTGGAGCACTTGGACGGTTGCAAAAGGTTATTGAGAGGGCAGATAAAGCGGGTTTAGTGATTTGTCTAGGATTGTTCTATTTTGGTCAAGACAACAGAATAAAAGGGGAAGAAGAAATACGTTCGGCTGTCAAAACGNTTTGTCAGTGGATCTTAGATAGTGGGTATAGAAATGTAATAATAGAGATAAATAACGAAGCAGATATTCCTAGGTATAGTCACGAGATACTNGGGGCAAAAAGGGTGCATGAGCTTATTTATGATTCACTTAGTATTTCNGACGGAGATCATAGATTGTTGGTTGGAACCAGNTTCACGAGGAGAGAGTGCCCCTCTTCGGAGGTTTTGGAGGCTTCAGATTTTATTTTGNTACACGGTAATGGCGTTGATGAACCAGGTGGTATAGCTCNTATGGTGGAAAGAGTGCGCCTCTCGGATGCTTATCGGGGGCAACCAATCGTTTTTAATGAAGATGACCATTTTGAGTTTGATTCTCCCCGTAACAACTTTTTGGAGGCTCTTGAGAGTAGGGCAAGTTGGGGGTATTTCGATCCAGCAGCGGCTGCAAATGGTGGTTTTGCTTTTGGTAATTATACAAATGGATTTCAAAATCCACCCATAAATTGGACTATCAATACACGCCGCAAGAAAGAATTTTTTAACTTGCTGAAACAAGTTGTGGGTAACTGAAAAAGCTGAGGGGGCATTGCTGGTAGTATGGACTACGTAAAACTTGGCGCTACTGAAATTATGGCCAGCGTCGCGGGCCTTGGGTGCGGTGGTAGTAGTCGATTGGGAAAAAGCACGGGCAGAAGTCAGAGTCAGTCTATAGATCTTGTAAAACAATCGGTGGATTTAGGTGTGAACTTCTTTGATACAGCAAGGGTGTATGGAACAGAGGAAATAGTTGGGTTGGCTTTAAAGGGAGAGCCAAGAGATTCGGTAATTGTATCGACCAAAAGTTTGGTCAACAGAGATGGTCAGGTTGTGTCTGGGCATGAAATCATATCAAATCTAGAGGAATCCCTGAAATCATTGAGAATGGATTATGTTGATATTTTTCACTTGCATGCAGTGTTGGCAGAGGATTATGCCCGTGTAAAGGAAGAGCTTGTCCCTTTTTTGTTGCGTGCCCGGGAAGACGGGAAGATCCGGCACTTGGGAATAACGGAAAGTCCTCCTTTTGACGCCAAACACACTATGCTTGTTGAGGCGTTTGAGAATGATTTCCCGTTTGAGGTAATTATGGTCGGCTTTCATTTAATGCATCAAAATGCTCGGTCATCAGTGTTTCCAGTCACTCTTAGAGAGCGAATTGGGACACTAATTATGTTCGCCGTTCGCAGCATCTTTAGCAATATGGAGTACTTAAATTCGACGTTGCAGGACCTTTTTCAGGATGGATTGCTTTCCTCGAATTATAGTGATGTGACGGCCTTGGAACAATTACTCGTAGAAACAGGTGGAGCGGAAACGATTATTGATGCAGCCTATAGATTTGCGCGGCATGAGTCTGGTGCTGATGTTGTGCTCCTTGGGACAGGTAGTCGTGAACATATGGAAGCTAACATAAATTCCATCCTAAGAGGTCCGTTAGATCCTGAGGTATTGTCTGTGCTTTGCAGAGATTTGGCCCACTTAGAGGGCATTGGATTGGATCTTCCCCAAAAAAACCAAACTAAGAAATAAAATGGGGCAAGTGGCGACATGGAGGTTAACAGGAGTTAAGTCAGTATTTGCAGCAGATCGGGACAGTGCTTCCATGGGTCAAAAGTTTTATTAATTCGGCCA
>PBWV01000025.1 GCA_002728255.1 Rhodospirillaceae bacterium
CCGAAAGTCATAGGCTGCCAGGTAGTGGGAATAAATGGGCCTAAAAGGCCAACCTGCGCAGCCTTCATAACGACGGAAAAAGGAACCTATGTCAGCACGCAGGAAATCAGAGAATTCTGTCAGACTAGCCTCGCCAAGTACAAAGTCCCTGCCTATGTCTTTTTGATCAGCAAGTTTCCTACTACTACTGGTCCTAATGGAACTAAGATTCAACGGACAGTTCTAAGAGACTTAGCGCAGGAAAAAATAGTTTCTACTTCCTCCAGCACCTAGCCCGTGACTGCCTCAGACTTGTCACCAGCCTGAGCCGCAAAAATCGAGGTATAGCCACCTGACCAGTCTGGTGGTATGGGGCAAGGCCGCGGATCATGATGAGCCCATTTAACAGATTGCCCTCTCACAATAGCCCGATAGTTTTTAGATACGGCCGGGCTCGGCGTATACGCAAAGGCATCAGCCGAGGCGTATGCATTTATTAGCAAGGGTCGCCCCTCGGCCCGCTTGCTTGGCGGAGAGCCATGAACAGTTCTGGAATTGTGAATGGTTATTGAACCTGCTGGAGCACTTAGGTATACCGCTCGCGAGGTATCAAGGTCCGCAACATCTTCGTCCCTCAAGCCCCCTGTCCATTTCCCTTCTTCGTCATACAACTCATACAATGGTCCATCATGGGATCCAGGAATAATTCCAACTGGCCCATCATCAGGGCCCGTATCTTCCAAATAGCAACCAATAGCCAGAGGACTATAATTAGTATGAGGATAAAATTGGATATCCTGGTGCCACTGCACTGTGTCACCGCCCTCATGCCATTTAAAATTTAATTTTGAATGATGAAAAAAAACGTTNGGACCTACCAAATCTGCNGCNACATCGGCTATCACTCCATTACTAAAGGACCAATATGCCTCATGTTGCGAGTCTGGTTCCTTAATTCTTCGGAGGCGGGGCAATTCACTAGAATGGCCTGGGGCTATGTCAAACACGTCATTGCTGTCTTCAGTCCCCCGNCTCTTCTCTATAAATTCCGAAGTCACATCACGCAGTTCCGCAAGAAGGTTTTTCTCTATTAGCCCCTCCACACAAATATATCCGTTCTCAAAATAAAATTCTCTTTGAGCTTGGCTCAAAACTCGAGCAGGTTCCGATAAAATTTCATCTGGGGTCATTTATAATTCTCCAAAACACAAGGCCAATTCTCTTTGAGTATAGCTAATAACCAAAAATATGGAACTACATGCCGATATTACCAATAAAAAGTACAAGCTATTATGATTGATCTGCGGGCCTGCTGATCATCTTATCACCAACTCTCCTAACAATTTTTCTCTCACGTATGGCTATATATATGGCACTTCCAAAAATTATAGCACTCCCGAACCAGGTGAAAGCATCAGGAAACTCATTAAAAAAGAGAAAGCCGAAAAGTACTGCCCAAATCATCTTAAGAAAGTCAAACGGCATTACCAAATTAGTATCTCCTGCCTTCAATGCCTCTACCAAAAGCCATTGCCCAAGCGTGCCAATGACACCCATGAGTGCCATCAGGCAAAGCTGCTCAAAACTAGGTGATACCCAAACAGCAGCTGCTGCTAACCCCGAAACCGGCACTTGAAAAATAATCATGTAGACAATGATGGTGATGCTCGAATCAGTCCGACCTAAGACCTTAATCATAATCAATGCACATGCCCATAGGGCCGCCGCTGATAAGGCAAGAATCTGTCCCTGACTAATTTCTATCAAACCAGGCCGAAGAATTACTACAGTTCCAAAAAAAGCGATAAAAATTGCTGTCCAACGCCTAGCCCCAACCACTTCTCCTAAAAAGACAATTGCTAAAACAGTTGCAAAAATTGGCGCAGTAAAGGAAAGAGCCGTNACATCAGCCAAAGGAGTTATGGTCACCGCATAAAAAAAAATCAGCATCCCTANGCCATTGACTATCCCACGGACAGAGTGCAGTCCTAATCGTTGAGTTTTTAACGGCGCAAAACCGGACCGAAGCAGCCATGGAAGAACCACTATCGCGCCGAATAGATTTCTGAAAAAAGCAAGTTCAAAGGCGTGCATCTCATCTGACATATATCGAATAAGAGTATGCATTGTAGAAAAAAAAATTGTGCCTAACACCATAAACAAAACAGCTTTGGTGTTCCNCACAAGGACAGTGGGGAAAACTTCACTTATACTTCTCATGTTCCATATTCAACAAGACGCCGTTGCGGTAGAATTGGCTGGAAATTTTTCATGCAAGTGCACGCTTTTTTTATTTGTTTTATAAGATAAACTACAATGTCTTAGATTTTTCAAAAACTAACACCGAGGCAGTATATGATTTTTAGTGGCTTAAATCATTTAGCTTTTATAACCTCCGACATGGAGGAAACAATCAAATTTTACCGAGATCTTTTAGAAATGGATTTANTTTCCGGGATTGGCCATCCAGGATTTCGGCATTATTTTTTTAAGTGTGGTGAGGGCTCCGTAGCATTTTTTGAATACAGTGGAGCCAAACCTATGAAATATGAAAAATCTCATGGATCGCCGACTAGCGAGCCAATCGGCTTTGACCATGTTTCCTTTACCGTTGAATCTCGTGAATCTCTTTTTGGTTTGAGAGATAAATTGCTAGCGGCAAAAATCGAAGTGTCCGAGGTAATTGATCACGGAACCTTGTGGTCTATTTATTTTTTTGACCCTTGTAACAACCTCCCTCTTGAAGCTTCCTGGAACTATTTGGAAATTGTTGAGGCACCAGCGATACTTGAAAGCAACCCATTAAAAGTGGCATTAGAAGGTTCAAAACCACAACCAGGGCGATGGCCAAGTGTATCAACACCCACCAAACCTGACGAGATGGTCGCTAAACCAGGGAATGGTTTTGGTATGCGGGACGAGTTTCTACGACTTGGGATAGCCAAGAAAACTTGAATGGAAAGAACCTGTAATTTAGATTTGCTACTTTGAAAACATGCAAGTTATGNTTTGGAATACTTTCGTTGAACTAACTCTTCAATTTCATGCCTCAATATCTTCCCTGTTGTACTGCGGGGAAAGTCATCTACAGAACAAAAGATTACCTGTTTAGGCTGTTTATAACCTGCTAATTTTGGACGACAAATCTCCAAAACCTGCTGTTCGGTCATAGATAATGTGGCACAGGCAATCACCGCCACCGGCACCTCCCCCCATAGAGGGTCCAAACGCCTTACCACCACTGCTTCAGCAATCCGTTCATCACGCAGCAAAACCCTTTCAATTTCCGCCGGATAAATATTTTCACCTCCGGACTTAATTAAATATTTTGCTCTATCCACAAAATCGAACGTGCCGTTTTCATTACGTCTGAGGATATCTCCCATATGAAACCAACCATTTCTAAAATCTCTACGGTTAGTCTCTTGAGCATTCCAGTAACCGCTGAATAATGTGGGACCCCGCACAGCAATTTCTCCTGGAGCACCCACTGTTACTTCTCCGTCATTTTCATCAACAATCTTAACCATGCAAAACGAGTTTTGAACCTTAGATAAGGAAAACGAGTTTTTATGAAATTCTAACATGGCACCAGAACAAGGTGGGATTCCTGTTTCTGTCGAACCAAAACTATTTAGGAAAGGACTACAAAGAAGCTGTGATATTTTCTGCACCTGACTAGGAGGTAATAAATCAGCCATAGCACCAATCATAAGAACACCCCGTGGGACAATGGATTCACTTTCAATGTGCCTAATCAGCTTATCAACAACCCCAGGCATAAGGACTAACCATCCCAATTTTTCAGTGGCGATGACCTCCCCCAAACGGGCCACATCAAAACCATCTACAATAATAACACGTCCACCAATTAAGGGCATACCAATGGATAAATCGGTAGAAGCCATATGAAACATGGGCGCCCAAGCGACAAAAGTGTCATCCCTCGTCATTCCATAATCTATACAAAAAACACTAACTCTGGCGATGAATGCCCGATGACTTATTACAGCTCCCTTCGGCAAGCCCGTCGTTCCGCTGGTATATAGTATGACCAACGGATCTTCCGGATCAATCTCGACTTCAGGCTCTTTCGGCGATCCCTCGCTTACAAATCTCTCAAAGGTTTCATCTAAAACTATTTTCAAATCGCTCCCCACGCCTGGGGATGTTATGTTTTCCTCATATTTAGGAGACACAAAAAGAACTTTGGGTTCAGTGAGTTCAATACAATGGCCCAACTCAACACTTCTCAACCGCCAATTAAGCGCACATACAATCGCCCCAATTTTGGCAGCCGCAAAATAAATTACAATATATTCAAGGCGATTTTCTGATAACACCGCAAGCCGATCTCCTTGCTCCACTCCGCGTTTAACAAGAGCATTAGCAAGACTATTGACTCTCTCATTTAAGTCCAAGAAGGACAGGGACAGGTCGCTACATTCCACCGCTACCGATTCCGGTCTCACCCGAGCCTGTTCAGCAAGAAGAGTACCCACTGTAGCTTGACCAGATCGTATAATGTTCGACATTTTNCTCTATTTCACCCCCGAACAAGCCATCTGCAGCTTAATACCCTGACCGAAAAACCATATTATTAACGACGTCTAGCCCCATGATATGCTATAATTTTCCCAAATACTATTTCAGCATAGAGGGTAAAAACGCATGCCTATCGTTAATCGCATCTCGGCATATCAGGATGATATGAAGGACTGGCGTCATGACATACATAAACACCCGGAATTAGCTTATGAGGAAAGGCGAACTGCTGGTCAAGTAGTTAAACTTTTGAAATCATTTGGTATTAAGGAAATAGTGGAGGGCATAGGTGGCACTGGTGTTGTCGCGGTTATTAAAAATGGTGATGGCCCGAGAATAGCTCTTCGAGCCGACATGGATGCTCTCCCAATAAGTGAAGAAACAGGAACTGACTACAGTTCTGTCCATCCAGGAGTCATGCATGCCTGTGGACATGACGGACATACTGTAATGCTATTGGGCGCAGCAAAATATCTGGCAGAGACCAAAAATTTTCGAGGAACAATAGTCCTTGTATTCCAGCCTGCCGAGGAAGGTTTTGCAGGCGCAAAAGCCATGATGCAAGATGGTTTGTTCGAAAGATTTCCCGTTGATGCGGTTTACGGACTGCATAACTGGCCCGGTGCACCAAGTGGGGAAATTTTAGTTTCACCTGGACCCATAATGGCGGCAGCAGATACATTTTCAGTTACAGTGACAGGTCAAGGAGGGCATGGCGCCATGCCCCACAAAGCAGTGGATCCAATAATCGCAAGCTCCTTGATGATAAGTGGGTTGCAAAGCCTAGTTTCAAGATCCGCAGACCCGAAGGAAACTCTTGTTATTTCCGTGACTAAAATCAACGGCGGAGATGCATTTAATGTCATTCCAGACTCTGTTGTTTTCGGCGGCACCGTTCGTTATTTTGACACTGATCTGGGAGCAAGTAATAAAAAACGAATGGACCAAATGTTGGGTGGAATAGCATCAGCCCATAATGTTAAAGCCGAGTTTTCTTATGACGAAGTCTATCCACCAACTGTTAATCATGAGAAAGAGGCCGATTTTGCCCGCGAAATAGCAATTAAAGTAACTGGTCAAGAATCAGTAGAAGCGCAACACTCCATGGGATCAGAGGATTTTTCATTTTATCTTCAAGAGCTACCTGGAGCATACGCCTGGATCGGTAATGGCCTTATAGGAGAAAGTGCACACCTGCATAATCCCCATTATAATTTCAACGATGATATTCTTCCGGTTGGCGCTAGTTTTTTTGTTAGGCTAGCGGAGGCTGCCCTCCCTCACGCAGAGAATTAAGTCGCATGATAAAACTTGCCGCAAATCTATCTCTGCTGTTTTCGGAACACCCATTCATGGATCGTTTTGCAAAAGCGGCAGCATGTGGCTTTAAGGGTATAGAGATCTTATCCCCGTATGAATGGCCGGCCCAAAAAATAGCAAATGCGTTAAAAGAACACTCTCTCACTGCGGTTCTAATAAACTCGGCTGCCGGAAACACCCAAAATGGAGAACGCGGTAGGGCTGCTGTACCTGGTCTAGAAACGGCTTTTTGGGATGATATACAGCAGGCAATTGAGTACGCCAACATCCTGAATTGCCGTCAAATTCACGTTATGGCCGGGGTAGTTAAGTCTCCTGACGACTGGGACGCATCGAGGTTAACCTTTGTGAGCAACCTGCAGAAAGCAGCGCCCGTAGCAGCCAAGCACGGAATTGATTTATTAATCGAGCCAATTAACGACAAAAAAGACATTCCAGGCTACTTTCTAACCAAAATTCCTGTTGCCCGCGACATTATCACTGAAGTCTCTCACGATAATGTGCAGCTTCAATTTGATTTCTATCATGCCCAGGTTATGCAGGGAGATCTTACAACATTAGTAATAGAAAACATTGATATCACATCACACTTCCAGATCTCAAACCTGCCTGGGCGTTGTGAACCAAACCACGGTGAAATTAATTACCCATACCTCTTTCAACTTCTTGAGTCCTTAAACTATAGCAAATGGGTGGGTTGCGAGTATCGCCCAAGTAAAGGCACCATAGAGACATTGGATTGGGCGAGCGCCTATGGCATCAATACCCCCACTAGACCTTAGCACTCCTCTTAGTAACATTTTTAGTTAACGCTGCACTAAGAAATTCATCAATCTCACCATTAAGAACTGCGCTGGTATTACTCGTCTCAAAGCCAGTCCGTAAATCCTTCACAAGCTGATACGGCTGAAGAACATAGGACCGAATTTGATGACCCCATCCTATCTCTTTTTTATCAGCCTCTTTTTCCGCCATATCGGCCTCTCGTTTTTGTAACTCCCTTTCGTATAATCTCGACTTAAGCATGCGCATAGCCGTAGCACGATTCTTGTGCTGGGACCTCTGATTTTGACACTGCACAACTATACCGGTAGGCTCATGGGTAAGACGCACCGCCGAATCAGTTTTATTTACGTGTTGTCCTCCAGCCCCCGAAGCTCGATATGTATCTACTCGTAGGTCTTTGTCCTCGATCTCTATATTTATGGCATCGTCGACTAGTGGATAAACCCAGACACTTGCAAAGCTAGTATGTCTACGTGAATTCGAGTCAAAAGGCGAAATTCGGACCAAACGATGAACGCCACTTTCGGTTTTTAACCAACCATATGCATTTGTTCCAGATATTTTAATTACACCTGTTTTAATACCCGCTTCCTCCCCAGGTCCCTGCTCGACTAGATCTGTCTGAAATTTGTGCTCCTCAGCCCAGCGCAGATATAAGCGCTGTAACATAGCGGCCCAGTCTTGGCTCTCCGTCCCTCCGGCCCCAGCATGTATCTCGACAAAACAATCGTTGCCATCGGCCTCCCCGGACAACATTGTTTCAAGTTCCAAAACCCTGGCAGTCGCAGCTAGCTCCGCTAAACCTTTTTCAGCGTCAGCCAAGACCTCACCGTCATCTTCAGCAACAGCCAATTCAATTAGTTCTAAATAATCAGCAAGAGACCGATCTAACCCATCATATTGTTTGATTGCATCTTCAAGTTTAGTGCGCTCCCGCATAACTTTTTTTGCCGTCTCTTGGTTATCCCAAAAATCAGCTCGTTCAATCTGTCTGTTTAGCGCTTCCAGTCGCTCCGCCGCTGATTCTGGGTCAAAGATGCCCCCTTAGCACCACCATTGACTGGCGAAGCTCTGTTACCGTTACCTCTGTCTCTGCCCGCATTACCAATCATCTCCCCGTTGTACTAGCATTGAATCACCTTATTAGTAACTAAAACATTAACTGACTTTTAGATAGGCTTACAACAAAGTAAACTTAGTATAGTCCACTGTCGTCTCCCAACAGCATTTCCTCAATGCTTTCTATATTTCCATTGTCCCCTCTGTAAGGTCGAGCCGTCCCAACAGGCTCATTACCTGGCTTAAAAGCCTCTAATATTGTTCTTTTACTGCTTGGCCCAGGCAAAGTTCCAGTGTCGGCATCGATACGGACCATGCGGATTCCATTCGGAATCCTAAATGGGACAGCGAGTTGCCCTTTTGTCGCCCCTTCCATNAATTGCTTAAAAACCGGAGCCGCAACATTAGAACCAGTCTGTCTGGCACCTAAACTTCTAGGTTGATCAAATCCAATATACACTCCTACCGCCAGATCAGGGGAAAATCCAATAAACCAGGCATCAAAGCTATCATTAGTAGTACCAGTCTTTCCGCCCAAAGGGCGTCCAAGTTTTCCAACTTTGCGTGCCGTTCCGCGCTCAACCACCCCTTTTAACATCCACGTCAATTGAAATGCCGAGGCNGGATCAGTAATTTGTTTCCTAATATCATTCAACTGCGGCACTACATCAGGTGATGCATGGGGAAAACCGCATAAACTACATTCCCTAGTATCTCTTCTTTCTATAGTGACACCTTTCCTATTTTGAATTCTTTCAATAAAAGCAGGCTCAATTNTCCTACCGCCATTAACCAACATAGCGTACGCTGATGTCAACTTCAGCAGGGTAGTCTCGCCCGAACCCAAGGCGGTTGAAAGATGTGGCTCGAATCCCCCTAATCCAAACCGAGCTGCAGCATCTAACACATTTCTCATCCCAATTGCATTAGCCAATCGAACCGTCATCAAATTCTTTGATTTTTCTATGCCTACCCGCATGGTTGCAGGACCACCAAATTCCCCCCCATAATTTTCCGGTTTCCACATTCCTAATTCAGGGCCCTGATCGACTACAAATGGNGCATCAAGAATTAAACTCGAGGGAGTATACCCTGCTTCTATAGCAGCTATATAAACAAAGGGCTTAAATGCAGACCCAGGCTGTCGCCGCGCCTGAGTTGCCCTGTTAAATTGNCTTTCCTCAAAACTCCATCCACCTATCATTGCCAAGACCCTTCCCGTATGAGGGTCTATAGCAACCAGCGCACCTTCAACCTGGGGCAGTTGACATAAATCAAAATGTTTAAGACCATCTGTATCTATATTTGGATCTTCTTGGGAGGCGCGTACTAACACTACATCCCCCACCGACAAGAGATCCCTGGCATCCTCGATAACTGGCCCTAAGCGTTGTCCACCCTTGGCCTGCCGGGCCCACACTAAATTGGATAATGGAATTTTACCCTGTGTGCTATCTGAGAATCCAATAGTCACTTCTACTGCCTGTACATCGAGAACTACCGATAACAGCCACGAACCCAATCCTGGCGGTTTATCAAGTCTCTTTAAGTTCATTGCCCAATCGGAATTTATATCTATCTTTCCAAGCGGTCCACGCCAACCAAACTTACGATCATAATTGATTAGACCATCCCGCAAAGCACGAACTCCGACGCGTTGAAGAGCTGGGTCCAGAGTAGTTCGAACCGACAAACCTCCCATATACAAAGCATCTGGCCCGTATTTTGAACTGATTTCCCTTCTCACCTCCTCGGCAAAAAATGGAGCATTCACTATCTCTGCTTNATTCCTTGGCACTAACTCTATAGGACTACCACTCGCTCGCTTCAGTTGCTCTTCTCCTATGTACTCATCCTCTAGCATCCGCCCCAAAACGTAATCACGTCGACCTAAAGCCGCGGCCATATTACGACCGGGGTGGTAGCTGTTTGGAGCTTTTGGGAGGCCCGCTAGGAAGGCTATTTCCGCCAACTCAAGATCAGCCAAAGACTTATCAAAATAGTTCAGAGCAGCAGCAGCAATTCCGTAGGACCTTTGACCCAAAAAGATCTCGTTCAGATATAATTCTAGAATTCTACCCTTCGATAAAGCGCGTTCTATTCGTACGGCAAGTATGGCCTCCCGAACTTTCCGGTCGAGAGAAACTTCGTTAGTAAGAAGAAAATTTTTTGCTACCTGTTGAGTAATTGTAGAGGCTCCGATAAGCCTCCGGCCTGATCTAAAATTTATAATGTTTTGGATTACTGCACGCCCAACACCAACAAGATCCACCCCTTTATGAACGTAAAAATTTTTATCCTCAGCAGCCACAAATGCCTGGATAAGCAACTCCGGAATTGTTTCAATTGGGACGAATACACGCTGTTCTCGAGCATATTCGGCGAGAAGACGTCCATCGCCAGCATGGAGGCGTGTCAAGGTTGGAGGTTCGTAGTCAGCCAATTGGGAGTATTCCGGCAGTCCTCTGCTAAAATGGTGCAACGCAAAGAATAAAATACCCATCCCCCCTAAGATCAAGACTAGAGCGCCTATAGCGCTGAAAGCAAGCAACCAACGTAGCAACCTGAAGCCACNGGTCCCACCCCTGTTATAATTCCCTGATAAATTCATAAGAACTGCCTAACCTTCACATCGTCAGGTCTATTCTAAGACTAATTATGGCTGAGTTATGGCGATCCTGCACCCAAAATCTAANACCACTATTTTGTTTTTCCCCTGTTTTGTGTAGCATTTAATGATGGAAGATATGATTGTAAGTGGAGCACGGTCTCTAAATTCTGCCCAGTTTCAAAGACGTGTTTTGTGCACAGCGCAGGGCCTAGCTGAGCTAGGCATTGAAGAAGGAGATAGTTTGGCGCTGATGCTCCGAAATGACTTCTCGTTTCTTGAAGCAACGTTTGCTGCTGGCCTTATCGGGGCATACTCAGTGCCAATAAACTGGCACTATAAGGAACGGGAAACTACCTATATCATCGAGAACTCTGATGCTAAGGCTCTCATCATTCATGCGGACCTTTTGCCTAACCTGCGAAGGGAAATTCTTCAAAACGTGAAACTTTTTGTTGTGCCCCCAGCCCCTGAAATCCAATTGGCCTACCCCGGATTAGATGCCGACTTTCAACCTTCTAAAAATATTTTGGACTGGGATTCATGGAGGGATACCCAAACCGAGTGGTCTGGAACACCCCTCCCCGCCCGTGGAAGCATGCTTTACACATCGGGCACAACCGGCAACCCTAAAGGAGTACGAAGATTCCCAGCATCTCCNGAACTCCAATCGTCTATGATGGAGAGATTGACGTTGGGCTTTGCATTGCGCAAAGGTATAAGAGCTCTAATGACTGGCCCAATGTACCACAGCGCTCCAAACGCTTATGCACGTGCTGTTATTCTACTGGGTGGCAGCCTGATTTTGATGCCACGATTTGATGCGGAAGAATGTTTACAATTGATCGAACGTTACGAAATAACCCATATGCACATGGTTCCCACCATGTTTGTCCGTTTGCTTCAACTAACCAACGAGCAAAAACAAAAGTATGACCTATCTAGTCTTGAAAGTGTGGTCCATGGGGCTGCACCATGCCCGCCACAAGTAAAGATAGATATGATAAATTGGTGGGGACCAATAATCTATGAGTACTATGGCTCAACAGAAGCTAGCTTAATTACTATAGTAGACAGCCAAGAATGGCTTAAAAGAAAAGGGACGGTAGGCAAGCCATTACCTGAAACGGAAGTACATATACTAGATGAAAACGGTGATAATTTGGAAGCTGGAAAGATTGGAGATATCTACGTGAATATGCCTGTGAGTCCGGGTTTCACCTATCACAAAGATAGTGCCAAACGTGCAAGCATTGAGATCCGCGGATTAATTACCAACGGAGACCGCGGAAGCCTTACAGAAGAGGGATACCTCTACCTAGCTGACCGGAAAGCTGACATGGTTATTTCCGGAGGTGTGAATATCTATCCTGCAGAAATTGAAGCTCTATTGCTTACTATGCCAGGCCTCAGAGATTGTGCCGTGTTTGGAATTCCAGACCTAGAGTTTGGCGAAAAATTGGTAGCGGCAATTGAACCTATACCCGATGTCAAAATAAAAGAGTCAGAAGTTCGCAGTTTTCTAGCTAATCAACTGGCACGATTCAAAGTACCAAAAATAGTTAAATTTTATGATAAACTTCCTCGCGAGGATTCTGGAAAGATCTTCAAACGGTTTCTCCGTCAGGATTTTACACCACTTTAAAATCACATTAAATGCTGCATTCGGGGAGGTTTTAAAAAATATGACCCTGACGAAAAAACAACTTTTATCTTTTGAGCAAGATGGCTATTTGATCCTTNGAAATCTTTTTTCAAAAGAAGAAGTTACTGTGCTTCAAGCGGAAGCGGAAAGAATCGCAAAGTTGGACACTGAGGGGATTGTTAGAGAAAGTCAAACCAACACACCCAAAATTATATTGCGAATGCACGATCCTAATTCACCCACAACCTCTCCCGCTTATGTAATGGCGGCACGCCTACCGCGGGTATTAGGTGCAGTTCAACAAATCCTGCGAACAAGATCTTTGTACCTTCACCATAGCAAAATTAATATTAAAGGCGCAATTGAAGGAAGCGTATGGCCGTGGCACCAAGATTTTGGTCAGTGGAAACTTGATGGCATTGTAGAGCCCAATCTTGTCACCTTTATGATCATGCTAGACGAAGCAACGGAGCTAGGAGGATGTTTGCACTTCCAACCTGGCAGCCACCGCCTAGGAAGAATTGACCCACAATGGGACGAAAGCACGGCTTACAACTTCTACTCCACGCCGATTGAAGACATAAAACGCGCTTTGAAACAAGGGAGGAAACCTGTCGCTATAACAGGGCGCCCCGGAGATTCTGTATTATTTCACTGCAACTTACTACACTCGTCTGGCCAAAACTTGTCGGCTGAAGACAGGCGCCAAGTATATTTTTGCTATAATCCCACTAGCAATAGGCCGCAGGAAGTCAACAACCCTCGCCCTGAATTTGCTCGCTCCACAAACTGGGAACCTGTGCAATTGGAAGAGAACGGGTCCCTGTTAGGTAGCAAGTTTTAAAAATTCCTGTTCTTCAATAGCTACTTAGATTGGTGAGACCAAGGCCCCACATATCCGGCGGACCAATCTGGCGGAATCTGGCAAGGCCTGGGGTCATGGTGGGCCCAACGAGCACGCTCTCCCCTCACTATAGTGCCATCGTAGACACTTGGTATAGGGTTTGCCGAGTAAGGGAAAGCATCAGCTGCCGAGTAAACATTCAAAAGGAGCGGCCTTGACGATCTGGAGTGATTGACATCAGAGCCATGAATAGTCCGACAATTCAATAGAAACACTGTACCAGCAGCCCCTATCATATAATCCTTTAATGCTTCAGTTACCCAGTCTAACTTATCTTTTGCAATACGAATTACAAAATTTCCGCGATCATCATATAAGTCATACAATGGTCCAATATGACTCCCCTTAACAACAGTTAAGGGCCCTTGGGACATGNTAACATCCTCGAGCAAGACCCCAACTGTAACAGGGCTGTAATTAGTATGTGGCCAGGCTTGGATATCTTGGTGCCATTCAAACCTCTGCCCCCCGTTTGCCCATTTGTAATTCAGCTTGGAGTGAAAAAAACGAACGTTGGGACCAACGACATCCGCCACCAAGTCAGGGATAATAGACTCTGAAGCAAATTCCCAAAATATTTTGTCATAAGATACCGGACTAACTACNCTTCTTAATTTTGGATCCTCAAAACAATGACCATCTTCCAAGACAAACATCTCGTTATTTTGCNAAACTGGTCGACTTTTTTCAATAAATCTCATGCTTGCGGATCTCAACCTTGTTAACCAAGCCGTCTCCAAAATCCCTTCTAACTTAAGATATCCAAGATGAAAATACTCTTCCCTCTGAGAAGATGTAAGCACCTTGCTCTCCCTTTCTAAAACTTCTTTAAGTTGCATTTTGAACCAATCCAAAAAGCTTAATCATAGCTGCCAGTTTCTCACATCTCTGCTATACAGACATCTTTCCACAAAATATAAGTGCTGATAGTATGAACCTATTCCTCATCTTCCGCCAATATATTTCTGCTTATCTTATATGTACCTGTTAGCCACTTTCCCAGGTCTACTTGGGCACATCTTCTGCTGCAAAAAGGTGCCCGTTCCAATAATAGGTTCCGTCCGCAACTTGGGCACTTTCCATGCTTACTCCCAGAATTTAATTTCTTATCTCCCTCTTTATAACTCAACCTGACACAACCCTAAAATCCACGCCCCCAACATTAGTATCCACCATTAAATTTATCCTCACAGCTCTACTTTTCTCAATCTCGTCGATAATTTCCGAACAATGAGCTTTCAAAAATTCTATGGTTCTATCGTTACCAAGAACCGAGAAATGGGTCTCTTGGGTAAAGAAAATTTCCCTTTCCAGTACCATAAAAACTTTATCGATGACGGCACGAATGTGTTGAACCTTACCATCACCATCACAATTCGAACAAACTTCCTTCATCACGCTAGAGTGAGCTCCTCCCCGTCGATATCTTGTAAGTTCTACAACTCCAAACTCCGAAAACCCTGATATCCTCACTGGAAAGTTATCTCTATTAAGGCTCGTTCTTAGGGCATCAAGTATTCTTTTTTTATCTTTTTCGTGTCTCATATTAACAAAATCAATCACTACAAGACCGCCTATATTTCGTAGGCGGATTTGTCGCCCTAAAATTGAAGCGGCCTCTAAATTAGTTTGGAAAGCAATCCCGGAACGCACCCCTTTACTGCTATTCTCTCCGGTATCTACATCCACTGTAGTCATTGATCGGGTTTCGTCAAAATAAAGACGACCACCAGAAGGCAAACTGACCGCCGAGGAACCGACTTCCTCCAACTGTTCTTCCAAATTATTCTCTACAATCATGGCGCGTTTGGCAGTTACTGCCTTAACCAATCCCACTGCCTCCGGGTAGTAGGTCCTACAGTAGCTTTTCACCTCATCAAGCTTATTCTTACCACTCACCATGATGGACACAACTTCTGGACTCAAATGTTCCCTTAAAAACCTTTCAGTTGCCGTTGGCGCAGGCCAAAGCAACCCTATTGATTTTGCCGAACCATGTAGCCTTCGAATTTCNGCCCAAATTTGTCGTAACTTTGTAATCTCATAAGAAATTCCATCACTGCTTTGTCCTCTCGCAGAAGTCCTCACTAAAATACCTTCATCCCCTTTTTTATTCTNACTCGCAACGATATTGAGCCGAGCCCGTTCATCGTCCCCTGTTATTCGAGGAGAGACGCTAATAGTTCCAGAATATGGACTGAAAACAGCATATCTACCTACTAATGAGATTACACTGCTGACTCTAGGTCCCTTGCCATCTCTCTCATCGCTCCTGACTTGAACAAGGATTTTGGAACCTTCCGTAAGCCGAGCCTTATAATCGCATTGACCATCTATATATTTCCGTTTTATCTCCCCCGCTAAATTTAGAAATGCGTTCTTTTGCATTCCACAATCTATAAACGCAGCGTCGATACCAGGAAGCACTTTAGTTATCTTACCAAGATAAACACCCTCAACTAAAGAAGATGCATTTTTGGGTTCAAGATACAAGACATCTAGATAGCCATCCCGAGTAAGAGAAATACGGGTGGTCAAGATAGAATCAAATACATAAATTTCTTGTCCCATGGTTGTCCACCCCTAGGATTATTCGTATGACGTGGGATAACCAATACCGGACAGCATATTATAAGTCTCATAAAGTGGTAGCCCAACCACATTCGTGTAAGANCCAGTGATGGATATGATAAAAGCTGATGCCCTACCTTGTATCGCGTATCCTCCAGCTTTCCCTTCCCACTCCCCACTATCAAGATAGTTTGAAATTTCGCGAGTNGTTAACTTCTTGAATTTAACTCTTGTTTGGATACACCGTTGCCGCTTTGAGCTCCCGTAACGAATATATACAGAGGTATACACTCGATGGNTGCGGCCAGACAGCATGGTTAAGAAGGCCGCCGCTTCAGCCATATCTCTCGGCTTACCAACTGTTCTTTTGCCCAGAGCAACCGCGGTATCGGCAGCCACTATTACTGCCTCCTTATGCTGTCTAAAGACTTTTTCTCCCTTTAATAAAGACAGTCGCGTAACCAAATCTTTAGGACCTTCTCCAACGATTCTAGTTTCATTGACATCCGCTGGAATAACTAGATCAGGCGCGCAACCTATTTGATGAAGCAACTGGTGCCTTCTATCAGATGCCGACGCCAATANTAACTTTCTCGCGTTCACGAATAGGCCACCAATTTCACCGATACTCTTACACTAACTATCTTATCACTTATGCCGAAACACTATTCGACCCTTTGAAAGATCGTAGGGTGTCATTTCCACGGTTACCTTATCACCGGCTAAAACGCGTATACGGTTTTTACGCATCCGCCCAGAAGTGTGGGCAAGTATTTCATGCTCATTCTCTAATTTAACCCTAAACATTGCATTAGGAAGCAACTCTGTAACCTGCCCCTGAAATTCCAACGCANCTTCCTTAGCCATTCAATCTCCTATTACTCATATAATATGTGCCCAAATTCAACTGTACTCCGTGACCCATCACAAACCAATGTACATCCTCTATGTTTGTAACAAANAACTTTCGTATCATCCACACTNATACCAATCCTCTAAATTATTGCGCTTACAAACCCGAATTTCNATACTAGATTTAACTATTCTCTTAATTACGTAGCTGCATGACACATATTAACGTAAACAAGCGCCTTGCTGTCGTAAAATCAATCGTTACTTTACCACTCAGAGAGTCTAATAACATCTGCGATCCCTCGTCATGAAGTCCTTTCCGGCCCACGTCTAATGCCTCTATCTGATTTGGCCGCGCATACTTTATTGCGTTATGATAACTCTCACATACTGTAAAATAATCCTTGACCAGTCTTCTTAATCCTGACATCGGCAACACAATTCGCTCCTGAGCAGCACTATTGGNGTAATTGTTAATTAGAAAGAACAACCTATTCTCCTCGATTCCCAATATTAATTTATACGGGCCGGGAATCTTGGCGACAGGCTGGAAATAATTCTCTTCCAAAAGGTCATAAATAGCTACCTTCCTCTCCCTATCGATTTCTGGATTCCAACGAACAACAGAACGTTCATCAAGAAAAACCTCAACAATACGATAGGATTTTTGGTTCACATCATCAGATTTTATATTTTTCAACGCTCTTACTGAAAATCATTTAATGGAATAATTCTAGAATCAAGGGAGTTGGTAATTCCATCTTGATCACTCATCCAACAGTCTCATTGCTAAAGATTGGGCGTGGGCCTCTAATCCCTCTCGTTTGGCCAGCGTAATACCGTGTTGCGCTACAGCCTGAAGGCTCAAGGCATCACACTCTATCAAATTTGTGCTCTTACAAAAATCTACAACTGACAGACCAGAGGAATAACGAGCNCTCCTTGCCGTAGGCAATACGTGGTTCGGACCAGCGACGTAGTCTCCAACTGCCTCAGGGGTATAGCGCCCTATGAATATAGCACCAGCATTTTTGATCCTTTTTAGAAGCGGATCTGGGTTTCCCAGAGCCACTTCCACGTGCTCCGGAGCCAATCTATTTATCAGGACAGCCGCCTCCAAAAGTTCATTAACTACTATGCTAATTCCATTTTTCTCCCAGCTTTCCCGGGCGATGTCCGCCCGTTCTAAGTTTCTCAAATGAATCAATATATTTTTTTCAACAGCTTCTGCAAAAGCAATATCATCAGTTATCAAAGTACACAAAGCATCTTTATCGTGTTCAGCTTGCGANAACAAATCCATAGCAATCCAGCTTGGGTCCGCCTCCCTATCTGCAACTACTAGTATTTNACTTGGCCCTGCAATGGCGTCTATACCAACTATGCCAAAAACTTGCCTCTTCGCCTCCGCAACAAATGCGTTCCCCGGCCCTACAATCTTGTCAACGGGGCTAATAGTTTTGGTGCCGTAAGCCAGGGCAGCTACCGCTTGTGCGCCACCCACCTTATAGATTTCTTCAACCCCAACAATCTTTGCCGCAGCGAGGAGATACGGGCTTACAGCCCCAGTGGGACAAGGAACGACCATTGCTAACCTCTCAACTCCAGCCAACCGCGCCGGAATTGCGTTCATGAGCAAAGAACTAGGATAGACAGCCTGGCCCCCAGGCACATACAAGCCTACAGATTGAATCGGCGTCCAGCGGGTTGCAAGCTTCAAGCCAGCTTGGTCCGTAAATGAAAATTCACTAGGAATTTGTCGTTTGTGAAAATCCTCTATACGACCTGCCGCAAATTCTAGTGCGGCAATATCTTCAAGTTCGCACGATGCAAAGGCTATTTCAATTTCTTTTCTCGATACCCCAACTTCTCCNGNTCCCAATCTTATTCCATCAAACTGNTCAGTGTATTGCAATAAGGCAGGGTCACCATGATCACGCACGCGCTGCANTATCTCCTGCACTACACTGGCCACCCCAACAGCTCTTACTTGTCTTTTTTTTAAGGCTTCTTCCAGTNAAGCCTCAAAATTAGGGTCCGTCGCTCTAAGTGGTTTCTGCATTTATTACACCAGAAAAATCTGAAACAAGTTGATCAAGTTCATGGCTACGTGTTTTCCAAGCCGCCTGATTAACAATCAACCGAGAAGTAATTTCTGCAATTACTTCCTTTTCCTGTAGACCATTCTCCGCCAGTGTCCGACCGCTGTCGACAAGATCAACAATCCTATTACACATACCAAACAAGGGTGCCAACTCAATGGCGCCACTCAACTTAATACATTCGGTTGTCACGCCTCGCGCATTAAAAAAACTTTTTGTAGCATTTGGATATTTTGTGGCGACTCTTAGATGATCCCAGGAATTGGATGAACGTTCTGACTTTTCTTGTGGTTCTGCCAAAGACATACGGCACCTACCAATGCCTAAATCAACAGGAGCGTACACATTAGGATACTCAAATTCCAAAAGGGTATCGTACCCCGTTACACCTATATGAGCTCCACCAAATGCCACAAAAGTAGCCACATCAAAGCTTCTAACCCTGATTAGGGTTAGGTATGGTAAATTCGTACTAAACGAGAGCCTCCGCGACTTGATGTTGTGAAAATCCGCTTCGGGCTCAATTCCCACTTTTCTCATAAGGGGCAAAAGCTCTGATAAAATCCTTCCCTTGGGTACAGCAAAAGTTATTTCAGACACCGCTCTCACCTACGTCAGGTTTCGCATCCAAATCCCTAAACCAGCAAACCATATTATCTCCCTTTAGTTTTATAGCGCCGCCTCCACGGAAAATCAGTGCCACTTCTCCCTGAACATAGGACACGGAGAGGAAACGCAAAAGGATATTCCTCTTCTCACGGATTATATCTCTTGTTCGGACACTCTTTACACCATCAAAGCATAAACCCGTCCTCACTCTGTTTATGGTCCCCGCTTGGGAGACATTCTCTATATTATTTTCTCTCACAAATCGACTAACAAGAACTATGAATTGATCCTCATCCCTCAAAAAGGTCATGTCCTTGAGTTTAGCCTCCGCATCTTGCAACAAAGCCGAAATTACAGAAAAATCCTCTTCATCCCCAGCTCTGAGGCTCAGGGACCTATGTGATGATTCAGCGTTCATTCGCGCAGCCGTTCCACTATTGCGCCACAAGCAACTAATTTCTCCACTATAGTTTCATAGCCCCTATCCAAATGATAAACGCNATTGATCACTGTTTCACCCTGAGCAGCAAGCCCGGCTAACAAAAGAGACACACTCGCCCTCAAATCAGTTGCCATCACCGGAGCTCCATTCAGGGCACTGACACCCACGACCATTGCAGTATTCCCTTTAATACTAATATTTGCACCCATGCGGGCTAGTTCATTGACATGCATAAAACGATTCTCAAAAATTCTCTCCCGAACTGTGGACACCCCTTTAGCAAGGGTCACAAGTGCCATAAGTTGCGCCTGCATATCCGTAGGAAAACCAGGGTATGGTTCGGTTTCTATAGTTACTGGACAGATCTCTCGAGAAACCCGGGCGGCACGCACCCCATCGGGTATATTGCTTAACTCTACCCCAACCCTTGCAAGGCTATCGGCGACAGTCTGCATATGTTCTAGCCGTGCCCCTAAAAGATCTAGAGTTCCCCCGGTGATCCCGGCAACTATAGCGTAGGTCCCGCTCTCAATGCGATCAGAAACGACAGTATAGTCAGCGCCCCCTAGAGATGAGACCCCAGAGATCTCCAATCTTTGGGTTCCAACGCCACTTATACGGGCCCCCATTTTTACCAAACATTTGGCAAGGTCCGCCACCTCTGGTTCGCGTGCAGCATTACTAATAATGGTGTCTCCCTCCGCGAGGCTTGCAGCCATCATTAGATTCTCTGTCGCACCAACAGATGCAACGGGCAATCGGATAACTGCTCCCCGCAGACCTTTCGGCGCAGACGCCTCTATGTAGCCTTCCTTAAGTAATATCGTGGCACCAAGCTGCCGCAATCCAGCAACATGGAGGTCAACCGGTCTGGGTCCAATCGCACATCCTCCTGGCATCGACACGCATGCATATCCAAGACGCGCCAATAACGGCCCCATAACTAAAACAGAGGCTCGCATTTTTCTTACCAATTCATAAGACGCAGTAACACCCTCCAACCCACTTCCGCTGAGCGCCAGGCAAATAGATGGATCACCCTTAATATTGCAGCTACCCCCGTTTGCCTCGTGATCAGAAACATCGAGGCCCAACTCGGCTAACAACTTGGCCATAGCTTCGATATCGGAAACCTTGGGCACATTCCGGAGTATCAAGGTTTGGTCAGTCAACAAGCTAGCGGCCATCAAAGGTAACGCCGCGTTTTTAGCTCCCGAAATACGAACAGAGCCTGATAAAGTCTGCCCCCCTATTATTCTTAACCTATCCATGATTCCAGAAAAACCACCTTACAATGAAAAAGGTTTAATCCGCTGAGCCATACTCTTTGCATTGAGGGGCCACTCTTCAGTTTCAACCGCTTNTACTCACTTATCTCTCGCACNCGTCCAGGTCNATTTCCTCTATTTGAGCCTTGGTACGAGCCTGCAATTTCCGCTTTTTCAAATTTTCTCGGAGCAGTTCTCCTTCACGTTGGCGTTTCTTATCTTCTCTCTCCTGACTCGGAGAAAAACTCTTCATCAGAAATTTTCTCGATTTTCTCATTCAATTATACCGGACCCACAAAATCTACCTCAAGTTAATGTTGTAACACTGCATTTATGCACACCGCAGCGACCAAAAGAGGGCCTTGCCGCACAACCAATAACATAAAGTGGTTGCTGAGACGGCCGTCATCTAATAGACCTTATCACCAGCCGCCGTAGCTCAGGGGTAGAGCACACCCTTGGTAAGGGTGGGGTCGAGTGTTCAATTCACTCCGGCGGCACCACCATCATTAAACCCATCTGCTTAAAGCAAGACCTATCCCTGACACCACTCATATCTCGCAAAATTCAGCACTAATACTATCTTCCATAAATGCTATATTGTTACCATAAGGTTCCCGTTTTATTGATTTCTCAGGAGTGGAGCAACTATTGGTAAATGACATTTTCAATTCTGCCATTCTAATTATTGCGGAGCCCCTGCTTTATTTAATTAGAGTTGATCAACGAGTATACTGGTTGTATTTGCTAATGGCTGCTGTTCTGGCAGGTTGGGTATTTGTCCACACACCGGATTTTTCCCGGAAAAATGGGACTATTCCAAAGCTCCAGCAATTTACACAGTTTATTCATTTTTGCTTTCCGAAGCGCTTACTCGGACATAGGTCTGCCCGCGTCGACTATACTTTTTTTATCATTAATCGCATGGCCTTTCCATGGCTCATAGCCCCATTAACATTTGGAATCGTCGGAGCTAGCCAACTCAGCATGCAGTTTCTGGAACAGTTTGCCTTTCTGAGCAACATACTGGGCAAGGCGTCAACTTTAGACCAGATACTCTTTACCATTTTGTTGTTGTTTATCATGGATGGTGCAATTTACTTAGCCCATTATCTACAGCACCGGCTCCCTCCCTTATGGGAGTTTCACAAAGTGCATCATTCCGCCGAAGTACTTACCCCCATCACGGTATACAGAATGCATCCAGTTGATGATCTAGTATCAGGAAGTATGGCGGGGATCTCTATGGGCCTAGTAATTGGACTATTCCAAACCCTCTATGCCGAGGGGATAGGCTGGTACTCCATTGCCGGGCTAAACATGGGGGTTACGGTCTTCTACCTTTTTGGCTATAATCTNCGACACTCCCATATTTGGCTATCATACCCNCCAATAATCAGCCACTTTTTAATCTCACCAGCTCAACACCAAATCCACCACAGCATGGATCCTGCCCATTTTGGAAAGAATCTTGGCTTCATCTTCTCCTTCTGGGACTGGGCAGTTGGAACCCTTTATNTTCCAAANACACGCGAACCAGTAAAATGTGGAATTGCAGGCACTGAATCAAAAAATTTTGATGCTGTCTGGAAACTGTACTGTCTGCCATTTAGGGAAATCGGACGTTTGATTAGGATGTACACAAAAAGACTGGAACTATGAATACTTCACGATCCTTGAAACTATATTGGCCTCTAATCATAGCGCTCATCATTGGTAGCCTGGCTCTAGCAGTTTATCTTTTTTATCCAACACCCCGTCTCCTGACAGCCCAACCAACGGACGAAGTTGAATTAAACAAACTAACTTGGTTAGAGGTGCGGTCACTCCTGCAAACAGGTAAATCTAGCATTATCATCCCCACAGCTGGGATTGAGCAAAATGGCCCACATATTATCCTAGGCAAGCATGGTTTTATCGTCCGAGAAGCGGCCCTCGCCATAGCAAAAGAACTCGGCAACGCTCTGGTAGCACCGACCATAGAAACCGTGCCAGAAGGAAATATCGATCCACCCACAGGACATATGCAATATTCGGGCACTGTTTCTATCCCAGAAGAGGTGTTTGANCAAATACTCGAACACACAGCTCGGAGCTTCAAGCATCATGGATTTAAGACAATGTTTTTTCTCGGAGACAGCAGCGGCAATCAAGATGCTCAGCAGAAAATTGCTGAGAAACTTACTGCTGAATGGAAAGCTGAAGATGTGCAAGTATTTCACATCGATGACTACTACTCTCGCAATGGCCAGTTAGATTGGCTAAGAAAAAATGGTTATACAAATCGTCAGATAGGAACACACGGAGGCATTAGAGATACCTCCGAACTCCTCTTCGTGTTTCCCAATGGAGTACGAAAACACCTTCTTACCCTTACTCAGCACTCTATAACTGAACCAACGGGGAGCAATGGAGACCCCTTTCTAGCATCCCCAAAAATCGGCAAGATAATGCTGCATCTTAAGATTCAGTCTGCTGTAAAACAAATCCAGAAATTAACAAATTCAAGTTCTAACTAAAAATTCCAGGTACACNGAGAGGAAACGGNAATGGTTTGGGCATTTTTACTACGACGCTTTTCGGGGCGACAGAAACAGCGCACTATGCTTACAGTTGACCAAAGCAGGCATCTTGCTTGGGTGACGAGAAAAGCTGCCACTCAAGCAATTGCTTCAGCTATCCTATCTCTGATTGCACTTGCCACGCCAATGGCCGATGAAACGGGTCCTCTGACATGTCCACAGAAATACCTTTCAGGGGAGGCAGCCCAAGAGATGATGGTTAAAGGTGTGATAATGCATACGCAGCTGCGAAACCAAGAAAATGAAGATCACACCAAATATACTTTTATCCACACGGTTCGGGCTGACTGGACCATTTGGATTTGCATACAAACCGTCGATGTGAGCAACGGGACACCAGACAACTTAAGAATCTCGTGCACAGCCTGTGACTACTAGAGGATCCGCACCTTCACCTCTTAGTTGCCAATTTAACAACTTTAGGTAAACAGGACTTAGATCCCATAGTCCTTAAAAAAGGCTAGATAAATAAGCAGTATCAAAATAATTAGTTTTCCATAATCAAGGTCAAATGCGGTGCCTTCCCCAAATCGGCTCTGAAATTTCTCAAAAATACTTTTCATAATAAAACATCTCCACTGGCCAGATGCGTCAACAATATATAGCATACGTTTGTATCATATAGCATAAGTTTGATTCGGCCGAAAAGAGGGTGCAGAGATATGGATTTGCTCCAACTATTTTAAAAAGTTGAGGCCATGAAAATAAGAAGAAAGGCTTGTTTTTGGATGTTCACATCGTACGGAAAACTCTCCCATCGCCCCCTACCTTAGGTTAGGCAAGTTGACCTAATTCAGTTTTCACACGCCCTATTGGAAATACACATGATAATAGAAAGGTTAAAATCGAATATAGCCCTTTTGGGCTCGGTTCTAATGCTAATTGCTCTTCTCTCTAATCCGGTAAAAGCGGAGTTGGACTTTGGTTTTGAAGCTGAATATCGGGGGAATTTTGAACAGGCTTTAGCTGAACTCCAACCCTTGGCAGAAGCCGGCAACGCCAGAGCGCAGCTTTGGCTCGGACTTATGTATTATTATGGTCGGGGTGTATCATTTAACCCCCGAAAAGCCCAAAAATGGATTAGAAAATCCGCCGACCAACTCTATGAGAACGCTGAATTTTCCTGGTGCTTCATCATACAGGGATGTTGGACGGGAGGACTCAATAATTAAAGGACGACAATCAACATTACACAAATTTATGAATATTACTTTATAAAATTTTATATATTAAACAATGTATTATGTATTTTTCTTAACAACTAAATATATACTTATTCCATCCAAGTATGAACCGATAAACATCGAACCTTATTCATTTATTTTCCCTTGAAAAATTAAGGCAAACATTAAAATCGTCACTTCGGGCAGCATTTTCTGTTAGAAAATTAGACATTAGGTGGCCCCTGAATACATTANGATAATGGGACGTTTTTTAGGNGGACCAAATTAAGAAACAAGTCTTTATACAGCTTCACCAAAAGGGTACATTGCCGATCCGGCTGTGTGAGGAATAGGAGAGCAATAGCTCGTTTTCAGAGGGTCGGCGATTTAACCTGTTAACGGCCTGTAATAGTGTCGTCTGTAACCAGGGATTGTTTTATATTTTAGTTATTTAGCAGAATTAATTTATGCGCATTCTAGTTATAAGCCTCTTGTTTGTAGCAGTCATAGCCGCCGCGGGCACGGCGGCCCTGGTTAAGGGTTTTCTCGAATCGCAGCAAGGGNCGGGTCCAGAAAACCTAATTGTGGAGGAGATGGCTCCCGCACCTGAAAAAATAACTCACGTATTGGTAGCCAAAGCAATGTTGTTACCTGGGGATGAAATTTCTACAGGAGATATCTTATTTAAGGCGTGGCCCGAGGATATGCTGGATAAGAACTATGTGGTATCTGAAACACCTGACAACGCAGGTTTGGCTGACTTTGTGGGCACAACAGCTCGTGTTAGCATTCCTTCCGGAGTTCCACTTACCCGAGAAATGGTATTCAGGCGCTCAGAGGCGGGCTTTTTGACGGGCATTTTGTCTCCGGGTATGAGAGCTGTTTCGGTCGCAGTACAGCCCCAAACTGGAGCCTCGGGCTTTATTATGCCCGGTGATTATGTGGATGTCATAGTAACCTACAATTTCACGGCCCCCGAGGAGGGACAAGGAAGCAGAACTCGTCAGGCAGCAGAAACAATCCTTGAAGAAGTCCGTGTAGTTGCCGTGGACCAGGAATTACAGGGAGAAAATGAAGAGGCAATAGTAGCCAAAACTATTACTCTAGAGGTTACTCCTAAAGGTGCGGAAACAATCTCCCTTGGAACCATGGTTGGAAAAATCCACCTCTCCCTTCGCAGCCTTTCTGCTGTNGAGTCAAAAGAACAAGAAGTTTTTACACCGGATTATGAAATTTTCGAAGCGCTTACAATTGTGGTGGAAGAGGAAGAAGAATTAGAGCTAGGGAATACCTACAATGCGCCTACACCTAGTGGGCCAAAGATCAAGGTGTACCGAGGTGGAACCGAGAGCGTGAACTCATTACCAGGTCAATTGTAATGCATAAGCAAGGAAGGAACTTTCGAAAACTCTGCTTCATAGGCGTCGTTTGGGCCCTGAGCTCTCACCCAGTCTTGTGCCAAACGGAGGTGGAGGTCCGTCCATTNGAAGAAATNGAAGCTCAAAAAGATGGCGAAATACTCACAATTCCTCTGGACAAGGTTCAAACTCTTCGGGTATCGCGAAATATAGCAGAAGTCATAATTGGTAACGCCGATATTGCCGACGTCATAGTAAAAACCCAAAACCGAGCTTACATCATCGGCCGCTCCACGGGAGATACAGATATTCTCCTTATCGACTCAGAAGGCAATCTAATTAAGCACATCGTTGCACGTGTCGGATCTAACATCGAGGCGGCAGCGACCGCGATCGCGCAAGTCGTGGATGCTTCCCAGATTGAGCTCTCGGCCCTCAATAACAATATACTAATACAAGGCATCGTTCATACTGCCAAAGAATCAGCTGACGCAGCAGAAATCGCCCGAAATTTTTTAGACCCGGATAATGAGAATGCTGCCGTAGTGAATATGCTTCAAGTGCTAGGCGATCAACAAGTCTTGCTGAAAGTGCGAATGGCTGAGATGCAACGAAACGTTCTCAAAGACCTGGGAATGGATACTGATTTCTCACTTATTAGAGGCGACGGCGCCCTATTTTTTGACATTTCCACTTCAGGGCTAAATCGCATATTAAATACTGAAGGGACCGCCAGATTTAACGTCGACAGCGCAAACATACCATCAGCTACTTTTTCAGCACTAGAACGACAGGGTTTAGTCAAAACACTCGCTGAACCTGCTCTAACCGCCATTTCAGGAGAAACCGCTAATTTCTTAGCTGGTGGAGAATTTCCTACAGTGGCGGGCATTGATAACACAGGAAACGTCTTAATTGAGTTCCGCGAGTTCGGCGTCGCGCTTGCATTTACTCCCATTGTAATGGCTGAAAACCGAATAAGCCTTAAGATTTCCACTGAAGTCAGTCGAGTGTCTGCTGAAAACGTCTTAACCCTACCAGTCAATGCAGGCGCCACTACTGTTGACGTAGTCGGCCTCGCTGTAAGGAGAGCTGAAAGCACCATAAATTTACCCAGCGGCGGAAGCTTAATGATTGCTGGGCTTCTCCAAAATGACGAACTCACCACTGTAGATGGGATTCCCTGGCTAAAGGATGTCCCAATCCTTGGGACACTATTTAGAAGCCCGAATTTTGTGCAAAACCAGTCTGAACTAGTGGTGATTGTTGAAGCTTTTATCGTTAGGCCTGTGGACGGAGGACAAAAAAAACTTGCCCTACCTACTGATGGTTTTGTAAGCCCAAGCGACCTAGATCTGCTTCTTTTTGGTCGTTTGTACAAACGGTATGGGGGTGATAAAATGCGCGACACCAACCCCGTGCTACAGGGCCCCTTAGGCTACTTGTTGCGCTAGGTGTTGGTCACGGTAGTCGGGTTACCGCAGAAAGCTAGGACGGTATGGAAAAGTCACAAAATTTTATAAGAAGGATTCCTAGTGCTTTTCAAACGATTGGAATCCTATTTTTTCTGTCCATAATCCTGGGCGGCTGTAACCCTCCACCTCTTGGAAATTTGGATTATCAGAACGCTCATCCGCTACAAGTTCATGAGCGGACATTCCAAATCAGCATCGCAGTAACAGAAAGCAGTGAGGGTCCCGTGCCAAAGGACATGACTGCCCTAAGCCAATTCGTCTCTGAGTTTCATAGGAGAGCGCAAAGCAATCTCTTCGTCTTGCCTGCAGAGCAACTAACCGGATCTCAAAGAGCCAGATTACTTAGTAATATAGGATTAAAACTTGCAGCCTTGGGAGTGAGCAAACATCAAATAACAAGCGATACGATCTCGCCAGATCCAACCCAGAAATCTAATGTCGTTGTAATGAGTTTTTTAGGCTCGGCCGTTAAGGTACCAGATTGTGGTGAAGATTGGTCAGGAGAAAGTGGCTTTAATCCGGCCAACACGCCGATTAAAAGCTACGGTTGCTCGTATCAACGTAATATTGGACTCATGGTTTCTGATCCTCAAGACCTAATTCAATCCGGAAACCAAAGAAGTACCTTGGACTCAAATACAATTCAAAGGGTTATAAGACAGTATCAGGCTGGCGAACCAACAATCTCCGAAAGATATAATAGCCGCGTCTTTAAGAATGACGACTAAACCTGGAAGGAAGCAGACGTAAAATGCGCGCGGGCACGAAATACGTTGAGCATGGGACGGAACGGGAGCAAAGACAATACTTAGACTTACTCTAGAAGGTTTTTTTGAAAGCACCGGAACGCGCGAAGTGTTGGAGTCCCTTCAAAAGGACCCAAAGCTTAGGCGTTGCAGACTTGAACTCCAACAAGGAAACATCCAGCAAGCAGCCGCCCATCTTGGCGCTTCCCGAGAACCGGACCTTATATTAGTGGAGTCGGACAAGGCCGGNACAGAACTTGATACTGACCTTGAAATATTATCATCCAACTGTAGCCCTGAAACTAAGGTCATGTTGTTTGGCGCAAACAATGATATTTCTCTTTATAAGAGACTAATTGGAATGGGTATAACCGATTATTTTGCTCCTGGTAGCAACGCCGACCAGGTGGTGACCGCCATAGAACAAACTTTTTCGGAGGTCGATGCATCTAACCTAGGGAGGGTTATCGCTTTTATGGATGCAAATGGCGGAGCAGGTAGCAGTATTATTGCGGCGAACGTGGCCCGTTGCCTAGCAGAGCAATATAAACAACCCGTCACTTTGGTTGATTTGGACCTAACATTTGGAACAGTNGGATTAGAGTTTGACATCCAACCCAAACAGTCCGTATCGGATGCTTTGGCTCAGCCTGACCGCCTTGATGAAACTTTGTTGGAACGTTTTATGGTGTCTTACAGTCAGAATCTTTCAATTCTTCCTAGCGTGGGAAGTTTTAGCGGGTCAAATGAAATTGACGAAACTGCCCTTGAAGTGCTCATGACCCTATTACAACAGATGAATGCCTATGTGGTCTTAGACCTACCAAGAGCTTGGAGTCCGTGGATACAGGAAGTCCTTTTGGACTGTGAGGAAGCTGTAGTTGTAGCCACACCACAACTTTCAGGGCTCCGCAATGCCAAAAGCCTATTGGAGCACCTCGCTGAACTTCGGCCCGTTAACAGACCAACAAGGCTGATACTAAATAAAGAAGGTGCTCATAAAAGAACTGAACTACGGAGCAAGGATTTTGAGAAAACAGTTGGGAGCAAGCCGCTCGCCTCTATTCCACATGACGCAACACTGTTTGGGNTAGCAGAAAATGATGGAAAGTTAGTGGTCGATTCCAAGAAGAGCCATAAGATTTCTAAACAATTATTTACCTTAGCACAACGATTGTCCGGTCAGTAAAAAAAATGTTTGGAAAACGCGAAGCAAATGTCAACGCCTCGGTTCCGCCATCAAGCAAAAAGGATGAGCGGAAAAAAGATCTAGCCCGTTCAACAGAATCCGAACAAGAAGAAAAATTACACCCAGTACTTGGACCTGCTGACGACCAAACAATNCCCAAAACCGACCAAACTTCCCGTCCGGATGACAATAAAGAACGCCTGCAACCCATCAAGATCGAAATATTTAATGACCTAGTAGAAGCTGTAGACCTTGCTGGTCTTGGGAAATTATCGGAAGAGGCAGTACGCGAGGAAATTTCGGACATAGTGGGTGAAATTATAAGCATGCGGGACTTTGTCCTAAGTGTACATGAACAACAACAAGTAGTCGACGACATCTGCAATGATGTGCTTGGACTAGGGCCCCTCGAACCCCTAATCGCCCGTGATGACATAGCGGATATTATGGTGAATGGCCCCAACAAAGTATACATAGAAACAGACGGAAAAATAGAACTAACCGATGTCAAATTCCGTGATAATGCTCAGCTGATGAACATCTGCCAACGCATCGTTACTGCGGTCGGGAGAAGGGTCGATGAAGCCAGCCCCATTTGCGATGCTCGTCTAACTGATGGATCGCGGGTAAATGTGATAGCACCCCCCCTGTCCATTGATGGAGCTGCTCTAACGATTAGAAAATTTCGAAAGGATAAACTTTCCTTAGATGACTTGGTCAATTTTGGAAGTATAACTGAGAACGGAGCAAGACTGCTTGAAGTGGCATCCGCCAGTAGATGCAATATTCTGATCTCAGGTGGAACAGGGTCGGGAAAAACCACCCTTCTCAACTGCCTAACTGATCCAATAGACCCAGGCGAACGAGTCATCACTTGTGAGGATGCAGCAGAACTGCAGCTAAAAAATCCTCATGTAGTCAGACTAGAAACACGCCCACCTAACCTGGAAGGTGCTGGAGAAATCAGCATGACAGATCTAGTTAAGAACTGCCTGCGGATGAGACCCGAACGTATTATTGTAGGTGAAGTTAGAGGTCCAGAAGCCTTTGATTTAATGCAAGCAATGAATACCGGCCATGATGGGTCCATGGGAACTGTCCACGCAAATAATCCGCGGGAAGCTCTTTCCCGTGTAGAAAACATGATCGCCATGGGTGGATACAACCTTCCTGCAAGGGCCATGCGGGAACAAATTTCATCTTCCATAAATCTCATTGTTCAAGCATCTCGAATGAGAGACGGGTCCCGCAAGATTACTCATGTCACAGAAATTGTTGGCATGGAGGGAGATACAATTACTCTCCAAGACCTCCTCTTATATGAGTTTGAAGAGGAAACAGAGGGGAAAATACAAGGGACCCATAGATCTAGCCGGCTTCGCCCAAAGTTTTGGGAAAAAGCCCTCTATTTTGGCCTAGAAGAAAAACTGGCAGAAGCCCTTGAACTAACGGGTAAATGATTTGCTAACTTCCTACAGTCCCGTCCTAATCGCAACTGCTGCAGCATTATGCATATTTTCCATATTCGGAGTAATGGCAATCGGCTTAGTGAGCCTAGCACGCCCTCGAATTACAATAAACCAAAGACTAACTAATATGGGACTCGGTCAAGGAAAAGCTGACCGCCCCAACCGACAGAGCTTGAACCCTCGACAGAAACGAATCCAAGACCGACTACAATCTCTGGAAAAGCGAAAACGGAAAGAAGGACCAATTAATAAAATTCGTTCTGAAATGTTACAGGCGGGTTTGGAACCAAAACTCAAGTCCTATTTCGTAGNATCCCTGCTTCTAGGGCTCCTGATCATGGGTGTCGCAATTATATTCGGAATGTCGTTGCTCGTGGGGGGCTCTGTAGGCATTTTTGCAGCCTATTTCATACCAAAGTGGCTTCTCTCCCATTTGTACAAACGACGCCAGAAAAGTTTTACAGCCGAATTTGCAAATGCCTTGGATGTAATCATCCGGGGAGTCCGTTCAGGCCTACCTGTAGGGGAATGCTTACAAATAATTGGAAGGGAAATTCCAGATCCGGTGGGCGCTGAATTCCGCCAGCTAGTAGAAGGCCAAAGAATAGGCTTAACACTAGGCGAACTCTTACAACGGGGTTTACAACGAATGCCCACTAAAGAATATAAATTCTTTGCGATAGTACTACAAATTCAACAGGAAACCGGTGGAAATCTTGCCGATACCTTAGAAAGTCTATCTTCCGTGCTCCGCGATCGTAAACAAATGAAAGATAAAGCAGTTGCTCTTTCGAGCGAAGCCAAATCTTCGGCAGCTATAATAGGGTCTCTCCCATTTTTTGTCATGGGCGGCATCACGTTGGTGAATGGTGAGTATATGTCGGTACTTTTCAATACATCGGCTGGGCACTGGACAATGGGCGGTGGCCTCTGCTGGATGGCCATAGGCATCTTGGTCATGCGCAATATGATTGGTTCAGTGGTTTCTGATTAGAAAGTGATTGAAGATATGCAAGATCTTTTTGACAGAGAGACACTGATCGTCACACTTAGCTTCATCGCAGTGCTTTGCGTCATTATGGCTATTTCCTTGCCTTTTCTTAGTCGTGATAAAAGAAAAGATCGTGTTAAAATGCTCTCGCAACATAGGGCAGACTTGAGTGAACAGCTACGGGCCGAAATGGCAGAGCGCGCGGAGAAAAGAGCTCGAGCAAGAACTGAAACACAAGTCAGCTTAATGAAAAAACTACTGCAACGTTTTCGACTCGAAAACTTGACTGCTAACGCAGAGATACGAAAAAGATTGGCCGCCGGTGGATGGCGAGGGCGCACCGCGGTCGTAACTTTCGTGTTTCTCAAGTTTACCATTGCCACACTATTTGCCATTTTATCCTTTTTAGTCCTATCTTTTTCCTCACTTGTGGACATACCTCTGGCACTTCATTTCCCTATAATCGTTGGCGCGATATTTGTAGGCTATAAACTTCCTGATTTGTATGTAAAAAACTCTTCCCAAGCACGCCGACAGGAATTGGATCAATATTTTCCAGAAGTTCTGGACCTTCTTGGTATTTGTGTAAATGCGGGACAATCTATTGAATCCGCATTCAACAGGGTTACCGATGATATATTTGAGGATTCACCTACAATGTCAGAAGAGATAGGATTGGCCGCTGCAGAGCTCGCTTATCTTGGAGATCGCGCTGCAGCTTATCGTAATTTTGCTGAGCGGACTGACCTACCAGCCGCCCGGGCCCTTTCTACTAGTCTAAGTCAGTCGGAAAAATACGGCACACCATTGAGTGAAGCTCTCAAAACGTTGTCTGATGAAAATCGTGGCGAACGACTGTCAAAAATCGAGAAGAAAGCTGCTTCTTTGCCGGCAAAATTAACCGTTCCAATGATCCTCTTTTTTCTCCCCGCTTTGTTTGCAGTCATTCTTGGCCCTGCCATTATTTCTGCGTTTGGTAACTAGGTCAGTTTTCCTGCAACACACGAAAAGAAGACAAGTTTTCTGAAACGATGCTAGGAGGCAAGTCTTCTCTAGCCAGTTGTTCAGCCAAATGAAGATCACCTCTAAGTGCATAGAAAAGACCTAAATTCTGCCGAACTTGCGGAGTGGAATATTCACTTTTAACTAGACCCTCCAAAAGGCTAATGGCTGAGTCCAATTTTCCATTCTGGGCAAGCGATAAACTCATATTATTCAACACCATAACATTATTGGGTGAAATGGATAGGGCTCTTCCATAAGCAGCCTGCGCAGCAAGGAACTTCCCCAGATGATCCAAAATTACTCCCTCAAGAGCATAAACTTCCCATTCCCCTCCAGCCGTTTGCAAAAGATAATCAGTCTGATTCTCCGCCTCCTCCAATAATCCTGCAGCGATCTGCGCCTTGACTAACTGTATCCGTAAGGGCACGTGGTTAGGCATGGAAGAGAGCGCCTTTTTCAAGAGCAGAACGGCTTCTTTGGAATTACCAGTATAGCGCAAATTACGCGCAAACCCCAAAACAGATAAGATATCGGCAGGATTCATTTCTACCAAACGACTATAGTGCATCGTCGCCAATCCATAATCGAAATTGTTTTCTGCTGCTAGAGCAGATTCTAGCAACACTGCTTGAATTGGACTAGGTTCATGGCTCAGCGTCTTAGCAGAATCAATATTAGCTTGGTGTCTATCAGGAGACTGAATGGATGATTCTGGCACAACGCTATCCAAACCCTCACCTTCTTGTCCGGGAGTTGAACTCCATGCCTCATCAAAACTACCGACCGCATCCGTAAATACGTCTTGTAAGCTGCGGCTGGGGGTCTCTCCGACATATGCACAACCGGAAAGCCACACAGCAACAAAAAAGGGGGCAACCAATCTAGTTAAGGACATAAGGCACCTGAAAAAAGGATTCATTTCATTCTTATAAGATGATATCAGAAATCATCATTTACTGCTCACAATCTTGGGATTGTTCACCGGGCTGTCCTAGGGTAAAGTCACTACAAATAGAGGTCTAAATTAGGCAGAGAATTAGGATAGAATTTAACGTGCGTAGCCATCATATCACCTTTGCGGTCATTTTTACTGCCTTAATTGTGACAAATTGGGAAATAGGAATACTTAGTGTAACCCCTTGTCATGCAGAAGAGACCATTTACGTTGCAGTCAATAAAGTTGAGATGGTTCGAGCCGACAGGATCCCCTCAATTGTGCAGGTGGGGAATCCTAAGATCGCAGACGTCAACGTTGCCTCGGATAAAGGTATTCTCGTACTTGGAATTTCAACTGGTGAGACCAGCCTTATACTACTAGATTCTGCAGATAACATAATAAGGGATATAAATGTGGTAGTCATCCCCAGAGACGACGATGTCCGACGGGTTACTATCCATCAAGGTACAACTGGGACAAAATCACTCGATTGTGGACCCAAGTGCGTGGAAGTTAGTGGGGTTAAAGATGAAGCGGCAACTACCCCTATCGTGCCTTAACGAACTATTTAACGCCCGATAGTTCGCATACTGAGAAAACCAAAAATTAGGGGGTGCACCATTTTTAGTTTACAAAAATTTGTGACATCTAAACACGGGATAATTGCAGTTGCATATGCCCTGGCAGCCATTCCTGTAATAATGGCTATCGGTGGTGCATTGGACTTTGGTAGGGCATATCTCCTTCAGAGCCGACTGGCCGAAGCGTTGGACAAGGCTGCACTAGCCGTTGGAGCAGAAACTACCACAAACACGGCAATTTTGAACCAAACGCTGAATAACTATTTCAATGCCAATTTCAACGCGGATGGAGTTGGACGCACACTTAACATCGCTAGCGATATTACTGATTCAAGAATTACACTGAGGGCCACAGGTTCAGTGGATACGGCGTTTCTTAAAATCATAAACAAAAATGAAATAGTGGTCACAGTTACAACGGAGGTTGTTCGGGAAACTACAGGACTAGAGGTAGTTTTAGTATTGGATAACACAGGCTCTATGGCTGCTAACAACCGAATTGGAAACCTTAAAGTAGCGGCTCGTGAACTTGTCGATATCTTGTTTCAAAATGAGGATCGCCCGGAAAACGTTAGAATCGCTTTGGTACCNTTTGTCACTACGGTTAATATTGGTCAAGAGAACGTAGGATTCATAAGAACACCCATACCAGAAAATGATTATGCGCCACCACGAGATCCGCGATGGAAAGGCTGTGTGGAAGCAAGGCCATTTCCTCACGACACCAGTGACGTGTTTGACATAAACAGCGACGTGGCAGGATTATGGGACCCCTACTACTGGGAATCTGAACCGGTACTTGATGGATTTGGGGGTTTCTTCAACGTGTGTGAAAATATGTGGTGGCTACCGAATCTGCGCCGCGGGCTTTCGAGACCGATAGCAACTGGACGATCGGGAGCAAATTTTGGTACTTATCCGGACAGAAGTACNCCACCCCGCTTTTTTAATGTCGACACCATCCCTCCAAGCACTCATGGGCCTAATAAGGCTTGTCCAGATCCCATCACTCCACTTAATAACGATAGAGGAAGACTAAGAGCCGCCATCAACCAGATGCAACCTTGGTCAGGTAACGGAACGATGGCCCACCTTGGTGCTGTGTGGGCATGGCGAGTACTTTCACCTGGACCTCCCTTTCAAGAGGGGCGGGGCAGAGGTGCACAAGGGATTAAAAGGGCTGTTATTATTCTAACGGATGGGGTCAATTTAGTATCTTCTGGTCGTTCTAACTGCTCTCGGTTTGTAGATGCACGATACAATAGCCAGTACACAGGTTATGGCTACCTATCGGAAAACAGACTTGGCACCCAATCATTTACCGGGGCAACAGCCGTTCTGAATGACAGACTTAGCGACGTATGCACAAATTTAAAAAGAGATGACATCACTGTCTATACCATCACCTTCGAACTGAACGATGCTACCACACAGGAAGTATTTCGAAGATGCGCTTCAGAACCTAAACTATATTTCCCTTCACCCGATTCTTCAACGTTGCAGGAAAGTTTCCGTGCTATCGGCGCAAGCCTCAATGCCCTTCGGATAGCCCGGTGAACAAAGTCCTTTTCTCCAAAACGAATTACGCCAACACGCTCAATCAGAAATGCAGAAACTTTTCTAATTGCACAACTGGTGGTGTCGCTGTGGAATTTGCTTTGATTCTGCCTCTTTTCCTCTTTGTCTTACTCGCTGTCATTGAAACAGGTTACATAGCANTATCCAATATAGTGGTTGATGGAGCAGTCTCTACCGCAAGCCGGGAAATCCGTACAGGCATAGTCCAGCAGAGCCCGAATCCCTTGGGCCGATTCCGTGGCACGCTGTGTCAGCAAGTTAATATTGTAGTCGACTGTGGCCGCGTACTAATTGACGTACAAAACTTTGCTACCTTTCCGGACCCAACAACTATCCCAGCCCCGGCCGCAGCAAATAATTTTAACCCTGGAACGGCAGATCAAATTACGCTAGTCCGAGTAAGACACACATGGAACTACCTAACCCCCTTCCTCCAACAATTAATTGGACCCGGGGGTCGAGAACATATTTCGTCTGCGATCTTCAGNGTTGAGCCCTTCCTTCAGAACTAGGCATATAGATGCAACCCAAAAAATCGATCACAAGAAATAAGAAGGGCCTTGTTAGTCTTGAGTTTGCTCTCTTAGTGCCCATTATGATCGCAATTTGGGCAGGAATTGTTGAATTCACTAATATGCAAAACGCCAGCCGGAAAGTAAACTTGGCCGCCCAATCTATTGCCGACGTAGTAGCTGGNTCGCAGGCGGTTGACACTCCATCTTTGAATAATATCCGCAGGGCTGCTACGCTGATAATGGCCCCCTACCCTGATAACACCCTCCGTATTGGCATTCAAAGCATAGAGGCTGATGAAGCTGGAAACCTCATAGTGGGTTGGACTTTTGGCGCGCCCGGAGGGATACCTGCTCCAGCTGCTGGATTGGTACGCCCCAACTTTAGCACCATACATGTTGTAGTCACCTACACCTACCAGCCTGTACTCGGCAATCTAATAGTGGGGTTCCTACCTGCGGCTAACATACCTGCNATAATAAACATGAGTAGCGAGGCATTTGCTAAGCCCCGTCTCACAACAATCATACCGTTTAACTAAGTCAACAGGCCACTACCATACCCCACGTCAGCATGGTAGTGGTTGGCGCAACTCCCAGGAAGCCTACGAAGGGTAGCCTCGCCGCCTCAGCATCTCAGAGTATAACTAGAGATCAACCTCCGCCAGGCGTGAGCGCCGCCGCAATAGCATTAAAAGTTGTGGTCAGCTGAGGCGAAATAAGTGCAATGCCTGCAGCCACAACAATCGCGATGCCAGCCGCTATCAACCCATACTCTATAGCGGTCGCACCTTTGGTCGACTTAGAGAAACGTTTCAAAAGGTTCTTCAACATCCATTTTACTCCTATCTCATTGACTAAACTATGCCTTAAACAAAGCGGCACCATACCAACGTATGGTGGCCGTGGGCGAAAATAAGCACGTTCTGACGAAGAAATCAACCGCGCGGTGGAGGTAGCTCTGGAAAAAGCACCTGCTTACACTTTTAGCCCTTTCCAGACGCCGTTTAATAAATCGACAACGGGTCATGCCCCAGCAAACTTGTCACATCTTCGCCCTTGGGGAGTGCGTAATCAGCCGAACTTATTACCGTACCATCGTCTGCCCTTAAAACTCTTAAGGTGACATATACCTTGGTCTCAGCGACAGCGTACACCCCAGCTACTACAGCCTGAGCCTGCTGAGCATCACTTAAATTCTTCACATCTCTAGATAAAACCAACTCACCACTCCCAGCGCGAACCATGATATTCCCTCTATATCGTAGTTCTTTCGTGGTGTAACCCAACTGAGTAAATCTTGAACGGATTTGCTCTGAAACTATTCTTCCCAATACGGATGACTGCTCCAAATCGTTAACATTCACAAGACTAGCAACCATTATGGGCTTACTATGATCCAAAACCTGCTGAGACGAATCGACCAACCGGTCAACCACCTTATGGCTTGCCGCCACTAAATCAACAGCCTCTAACGGCCCACGCGATACGAAGGCTGCATCGTTGGTGTACCTATCAACACACCCACTTATAAGCCCAACCACAGAGCAAACTAAGACGAGGCTCAAAGGAAATCGAAACTGTGATAACAAATAACCCATGGCCTACTCCTCCACGACACTTAATGTTGCAACCCCAGGCGCTGTAGCAATCTGCTCTACTGAAGATTCGGGCAACGGACCCAGCGGCCCCACATATTGGGCCAAATCCTCATCAGAAATAAAGTATCCATTCGCACTTCTCATCAAGACTTGNGATCCATCCAGCAACGATGTGGTTATAACCAACTGTGGCCCTCCAATTTCATGAGCCAAAAAACTATCCGCCAATAAACCCGCTGCCACAGGAACTCCTACTCGGGCAAATTTCGTTGGGATTACACTCGTCACAATCTCATCTCCCCGGAACACCCAAGATGTAAACGCGGCTAGAGAGAAAAAACCAGGAACAGACTTAGGAACCTGTTGACCACGCACCACGGCATCCAGATGAAACTTTACTAACAAAGCATCTCTAGGATCGTTAACTACATCATTTCCAAGAGAGGTTAACTTAGACATGAGAAATCGTCGAAAATTGCGCCCAAAACCAGTGCTACTATCACCAGAGGCTATGAAAATTTTTCGTNCTGAGAGGCCATCGGTATCACCCCAGCAATACGGCACCGCGGATTCGGACCGGCCGTAAGTCTGGGCAGTTGTCTCAGCAGGACCACCTGCCCCCCTGGCAGGCAGTAAATTTTTGCTGTCTTGAGCTAGCTGCGCAAAGAAATCTAGAGGACGAGTTTCTCCCCGGAGGCAACCATCGATCTCAATGGCACTGTTTTCCGCCATTCGCTCCCAATGGCCAACATGAGTCAGTGTGTCCTGATGTCCGCTCAAGATCAAATCATTTCCCGCACACCCCACTAGGGCAAACAATGCACCCAGACCCCATAGAACTTTCCGCATTTTCACCTACCTATTCCCAGAAAACGGTACCCACAATACTAGGCAAATTCTTAAACTGATGTAACCTAGCCACCTAGACCAAGGCAACGCAAGTGCCCGGGATTTTTATATTAAAAATCAAATAGATAGTTTCACCCTACTCCCTTAATGCACGTGCCCTCTCCAGCAATTCGCTGAGAGTCATAGTAACTTCCACGGTACTCTGAAAATAACCGCTGATAGTCTTTGTAGTGATAGACCAATCATCCTCGCGAAATTCCGAAACTACCAAATCGCAAAAAGTACGATAAGCCTCTATAGCTTTACCATCATCTCTAAAATAATGTGCCAAAATCGCAAACGACAACCTAGCGGGCCCCGCGCCATTGTATCCCCATTCAAAATCCGCCAGCGGGACAGCCACAATATCCAGCCGTCTGTCCAGAGGAGAATCATCCACAGTCACAAGACACAAATTGCCGTAGCGTTTTCCACGATAGGTGGATATCTTGGTAGAATCAGCCATCCCCGTATTCTACATGAAATATCGGAACAAATCTTCCTACCACCCTGTATCTAATAAACAACACACTAAAATTCACACGTAGATTTTGGAAAAGAAGGAACTCCATATAGGTGTCTGCTGTTCCAAAGTAGGGTGAATCGCCTAAAGTGATTACCGGTATATTTTAAAATCCCAAGTGATTTCTGAAAAAGACCCACAGTGCCCCTGTGCTAATAGCCACNCCGTACGGCACTCCGGTCTCTGAGTGGAGGTTCGCAAGCCAATCTGAGGATAACGCCCACTTTGGGATTTTAGCCAGTCGGAAAAAAAATAACATTCCAGCGAGAATACCTCCTGCCACTGCAACCCAAAAGAGCAAAGGCAAAATATCATCTAGCCCGCACCATAATGCCACTGCTGATAGCACTTTGACATCGCCTCCACCCAAAAGGTTAGCAACGAATAGGCCAAACCCAACACCAAGCACCATTCCGGCTACCAGAAGGTGGGAAGCCAATACGACGGCATCCAATTGGGTGAAAAAAGCGGCAGGAAAGAAAAGAAATGCCCCCACAGCAGAAACAAAATTGGGGATTTCAAATGTTCGCAGATCAGAAATAGCAGCAAACACTAGGAGGGAACTAAAGAGAAACAGAAAGATATCGTACATTGCGATTAAATGGTTCCAATCGATATCTGATTTAATTACTTAATTAAATACCTACGACATCCCCGAAAGCGACTCGATTTTTGCACGATCATTAATAATAAAACTTCTATTTTTTCTCTCTAAAATCTTCTCACGCGCCAACTTTCCGATTGCCTCTGCCACTTCCTGTTGCTCTGTGCCTGCCCACCCAGCTATATCGGTATGATGAGGGATCGGCTCGATAATCCAGCTTCCATCACCCCGTGGATTTGGCACAGCAAGTCGAAGCAATTCTATATATACGCGCTGTCTTGGATTTGTCTTCGACAACAACGATACCCTATCGTTCATAGAAGATATTACATACGCTAAATCCCGAAGTAAGTTTATTGATACCTGTGGGAACTCCATTAACATTTCTAAAAAGGTTTCTCTAGGCATCACAGCCACNGTGCTTCTATCAACAGCGACAATTCTAGCTGTTCTCTCCCTCGGCCCAATTGCGGATAACTCACCAAAATGGCTTCCTGTGACCATTTCGGCAAGGGTCACTTCATGTTCTGTCCCAATGAAGTTCATTACCCTAACCCTGCCATCCGTCAAAAAATATACGTCGCGGGTGTTATCATCACGATCCAATATGATATCATTAGGTACAAACGCAAGCCATTCACATTTCTTAGCGAGCACCTCGAGATCCCCCGACGGAACATCAGCAAACAGTTTAACACCATCTAAAATTTGGCCAGTATTTTCCAGTTTTGCGCTCCCCTAGCGGTACATATGACCTTAGTTACGGACCCCAAAATAGCCGAATCCTGTTACAGAGCAATACGCGATTTGCTTGCTCGCAANTGGAACTCATAACGTTTCACCTTTAGGTTTCCCATTCCCAAATCGATAAACAGGAAGTGTGGTTGCCGCAGCGGCCGACAAAGTAACAAAAACGAGCATAATTAGGAACATCGGATCCAAGGAGCCAACTGTACCATGTACCATCGGAACCAAGGCAACCCCTAAAGCCGACACGCCTAATGTGAGAACAAATTTTGCACCGAAGGCACGCGATCTCCATGACGGGGGCGCGTAACGTGCTAACAAGGCATTCTCAGCTGGTTGCCCGGAAACGTTGAGCCCAACCATCAATGCTGCACATACGACCAAAACCGGACTGTAAAGTATATAAGCCAATGCTAATACCGGTATCTGTAAAACCTGGCATCCTAAATAAACGTACTTTAACGGGAAACGATCAGCTAGTTCCCCTCCAATCAACTGCGCAAAAGCGCTAAGAGCGTAAACTACACTTACCAATCCACCAACACCAAGAACACTGGCTCCAATGCCATAATCCAGGCGCTCATCAAAAATCTTAGGCAAGGAGAAGGCGGTAATCTGATAAATCAATCCAGTACAAAGCACCGTAACAGCCAGAACCAAAAAAACTCTTTTGATATCAGAAGTTCCTGGCCCACTTATGCGAACCGAATGTTCTACTCTATTCCCCACCCAACCAAACCATCCAACAAACAAAAATAACATTCCCGTTCCTACACAAACCAAGCCTGGCACAATAAATGCATACTCCCAACCATAACGGCTACCTAACCATGCGGCCACCAAGGCCGCTACTGCTGTACCTATAGAACCAAACACTCCGTTTACTCCGAGTGCCCTCCCCGGGCTCCGACTATGATCGACTAACCAAGGGATGCCAACGGGGTGATAAATAGAAGCAAATGTTCCTATCGCCCCTAGGCCTAACACCATTTGTAATGGGTTGGTGGCAAATCCTGTTCCTATGGCCGAAATCCCAACCCCAAAAAAAAACAATGCCATCATTCCAAATGGAGACCAGCGATCCGATAGCCAACTTGCCGGCAGTGCGCCCAACCCAAACATAATGGTCATCGGAATACTAAGAGCAAACAACTCAGCGTAGCCCATTGACCATTTGTCCTCCAGGATCAGCACAACAGTCGCATAAAGTAGGATAACCAAATGGGCATAGGCATGGGCTACACTCGCAAAACCTACCGTTAAGAGCTGTTGCCTCCGACCTGCATCACTGAATAAATTACCTCCCACCAACGTTGCCCCCGATCAAGATTTCCGGAGCAGACATAGTAGTTGATCTAGAAACCAACCGACTTCTTCTGGATTATTCAGGCGATAAGCGGCACTACTTGGCCGCGACCTCTCAGCAACTAGAATTGATAGTCCGTTACGCTCCAAGGCCCTAAAAGCATCCTCATCAGTGGTATCATCACCGATATAAATTGCCTCACCTATGCCGTAGAGGCGAGCAAATTGACTTTGTAACCATAGCACAGCCTCTCCTTTATCCCATGGGACACTGGGAGTAATCTCAATAACTTGATCTCCCTGGCCAACACGAAAGTTTGACAAGGGAGCTACTGTATCTTTCACTATCTTCTCAAGTAATCCTGCCTTAGTAGGAGTTAGGGCTCTATAATGTATGGCTATCGCCCATTTCTTAATCTTTAAGACGGCTTCATCAAATTTGTTTATCGAATCCGCAACAACATTGCCCAAAACCTTGATGTCTTCCTGAGAACACTGACCATCCAATTTTGGCAAAGCGGGAAGCCGTGGGTCCTGGATATCAAAACCATGACAACCTGCGTAAAACAGATCCTCCACACCAACTAGATTTTTTACGTCTTCGCGGTCTCTTCCCGAAACAATTGCAAGAGGAATGAAGGACTTTAGCTCAATCAGTTTCGCCGACATCTCTGCAGACAGTTGTGCCAGCTCTGGACGTCTCCGCACTGGCGTTAGAGTGCCATCAAAATCCAGGAACAAATGAAATTTCTGGCCGGTTAAATCTCGACTTAACTTGGACCACGCCTGACGTAACGGCTGACTGCTTCGCACGATTCCCCTTTTCCCCTCCGTTTTCCTAGAGAATTCCTAAAAAGTCTCCAGGTATTTCTAATCCAGAATACAGGCACCATACCCGAGAAACCTGGGTCTTTATCAAATCTTCTTCAGTCAACTTACCATTCACCTCAATCAGGCGTGGACCCTACAATTTCTGTCAAATTTTTAGCCGCATCCTCCGAAATTCCGACCGTTTGAGCAGATCCAATAAGCTCATTCCAAGTCGTATTATCCAGCGGAATGCCATCACGACCACGATTAACAATTGATATCCTCTCGGGGTCTCCGGGTACCAATACTTGGTCAACTCCTTGGGCTGGCCGAGCCGACTTCACATAATCTGTTATCTCTCCTAGTTCCTGCATAAAAAAGCTTTTGCTCCCAACGGAATCAGGGTCAATTATTATGGTCAACATATTGTTTTGTATTGTATTTTTTGTTTGGTTTTCAGGAAGGCATGTGCCACCATTTACAAGAGCACCAGATAAAATCTCGGCGATCAAAGCTAAACCATAGCCCTTATGGTCCCCAAAGGATAACTGAGCTCCTCGTTCTTCACGGAACATTACGCCTGGATCCCGGGTCGGAGCACCATTCGGGCCTATCAAACTACCTTCTGGCACTTCAATGCCCCTATTGTAAGCTACTTTTACCTTACCCATAGCAATTTTACTGGTGGCCATGTCGAGTACGATAGGTTTTCCACCATTTGGCGAAGGAATAGCGGTGCAATAGGGATTAGTCCCATAACGCGCCTCGGAGCCACCGAAGGGGCTCACCAAAGGAAGGTGGCCTATCACATTTACGTAATGGATTGATACCATTCCCGCCTCGGCACACATTTCGCCCCAAGCCCCAATTCGGCCCAGATGATGGGTGTGTCGGAGAGCTACAATGGCAACTCCTGTTTCTGCCGCTCGGGCGATACCCAATTCCATTGCCTCCGCACCAATTATTTGTCCATAACCCATGTTACCGTGCATCTGCAAAATTGCCCCGGAATCTTTTTCAACTGTTATGTGCGCATTAGGTTGGAGCACCTTATTCTTAACATTCTCTATATAACGAGGAACCAGATGTACCCCGTGGCTATCATGGCCCATCAAATTAGCCTTCACTAAATTGGCCGAAACTTGCTCCGCTTCCTCCGGGTCAGAGCCCGCCCCCTCTATCATTTTCTTTATTAACTTTTGTAGCCCCTCGGCTCCTATATTCGGCATTAATTACCTTCCTAATACTGTAAGTTTGCTATCCGTTTTTAAGAAAAATACACCCTGCTCATAAACGAAGCACTGCCGCACTTGGAACCCCGACAAAGTAAACGTCATTCAATGGTATTCCTGAATAGTTAAAGGCCAGACGCAACCCTCACGTCCCAAAAATTCAAGTGCCTTCAGCTCTCCGTTGATCAACCCGGTGATCAAAATAATTATTACTTAGCGTACGTTGATTTTCGTAGATAGACCCCTGATGGGGCGCTTTCGGAAACGGCATGCGAATGGGAACAGCCTCGACCCTAGGAATATGGGTGGGCTCCCCTTTCACAATGCGGCTATTAAACTCTTCAAAATCGGCCAGTCCCTCTACTCCAGCCATTGGCCAAGCATCGGCCGCTGTGTATTCGTACAAGAGTAATCGTCTCTGCTTCCCGGACCGATTAAGTTCCGAGCCGTGCACCAAACGAACGTGGTGAACGGTCATGGAACCTGCCTTCCCCGTGAGCGGCACAGCTTTGCTAAAATCTAAATCAACAGAAGTTGGATCCATAGCACCGCAAAATGCGCCATTTGAATGGTGATCATAGACCGGGCCACGGTGGGTTCCCGGCATGACTAACAATGGTCCATTATCCAGATCCATATCATCCAAAAGAATTCCCGCTGCCAGGACGTCGTCATTGGTATGAGGATAGAACGCCCAGTCCTGGTGCCACTCAACAGGAGAGCCAAATCTCGCCGATTTCATGTTAACTTTACCACCAGCCCGAAGTCTTATGTTCGGCCCCAGCAGTGCTGACAAACTGTCAGTAATACAGGTTTCTGCGGAAAGCCTACGATAAAATTCATGTGCCAAATGGGGACGCTTTATGCGCCGAACACGGGGCGAGGTTTTGGTATGGTCTGGCTCCAAATCCAGCAATTCGTTTGACTGGCTAATCTCGGACGCGCTAGCAACAACATCATCCGTAACCTGACACAACTCTTGCAAGAGCTGAGGGCTCAACACATCGTTAATAACGACGTATCCGCTTTCTTCGTATGACTCCACTTGCTCTTTACTAATCAAGCTAATACCTCCAAGTTATACCGCGCTTAAGCCTTGACCTCGCCTGCGGAGGCAAAGTAAGGCTCTTTTGGGCTTCCTCTATACAAGACCTTTCCAGCCTCGGCATTTGCCTTAGCATGAAAGTCTAATACGTTAGGGTCCATATTACTACTAGGCACAGGTTCCGAAACAAAGTTATTGAAGCGGTCCTCACCTCGGACCAGGGTCGCAGTATCATTTAGTGAATACAACTGGTGTAGATGGGTAGGTATATAACGAATTGCATAACCTATCCTGCGCTGGCTCGAAGAGTTCGGGGGTGATCCATGAATTAGCCGTACATGGTGAAGAGATATCTCTCCTGCGTTAAGCTCCAAGTCCACGGCCCTGGAATCGTCCACGTCCACCTCTATCTCTTGACCTCGAGACAGGAGATTATGTGCCGCATCTGTATCTCGGTGGGCAATCTGATCCATTGTATGTGTTCCGGGAATAACTTGCATACAACCATTCTCTATCTTGCTTGGTGTGATAGCCACCCAAGCGGTCACCACATCAGGGGCACTCAAGCCCCAATAAGTTGAATCCTGGTGCCAGGATACATAGCTTGGGTCANGCCCGTCTTTGTTAAAAAAGCTGGTGGCCCAGCAAAGAATATTAGGGCCAAGAAGGTCTTCCACTGCATCTAAAATACTAGAAGTCCTTATTAGGTTGTTGAGCCAAGGAAATAGTATATGGGGCTTATAGCGGACTGGGCCAGTCAACTGACCCCCACACATCTTCTCGACATCCTCAAAATTAGCATAGCAATTAGCCGCCGCTGAAGAAGTAAGCGCCGGCAATGGAAATAAATAACCATCTCGGTGAAAGGAAGACACCTGATCCTCGGTAAGAACCTTAGTCATCTATGACCCCACACTTCTTAAATGATACGATAACACGCTACGTGAGTATAACTTAGACCGAATTTACGTCAAAAACCAGGCAATAACCTGTCGGATAACCTAGGTTAACGCCAAGCAAAGAAAACTTTCTACTCCTAGTTGCTTACGATAATACATCAGTATATCTAGGGTCGTGGTCCCCACTCACCCTGATTAAAAGATTGTGGCAATGAACAAAGCAGTAAAGAGAGGGCGGGAGTTCCTCCATACACCTGGCCCCACAAATATGCCAGATCGTATTCTAAGAGCAATGGACCGGCCCGCGTTAGATCACAGAAGTCCTGGCTTCCGTGAAGTGGCTCAGGAATGCTTCGAGCGACTTAGGGATGTCTTCAAAACAGAGCGGCCAGTGATAATCTACCCCGCAGCTGGACACGGAGCCTGGGAGGCCTCTTTGGTGAATACTTGCTCCCGCGGCGATACAGTACTTATGCCGGAGACTGGCGCTTTTTCCAATATGTGGAGGAACATGGCAGAAGCTCTTGGGCTTAAAGTCGAATACCTGCCTGGCGATTGGCGCCACGGGGCCGATCCTGAAGCCATCTCGGAACGCCTNGCTGCGGACCGAGGNCACATCATCAAAGCCGTCGCCGTAGTACACAACGAAACATCGACCGGTGTAACCTCACGTTTAGAAGAAATTGGAAACGCTATAAAGCAGACAAACCACCCTGCCCTTTTTCTGGTGGATACTATTTCTTCCCTAGGCTCAATAGAATTCCGCATGGATGCTTGGAACGTAGATGTGGCCGTAGGAGGATCTCAAAAAGGGCTCATGCTTCCGCCTGGCATGAGCTTTAATGCCATCAGCGAAAAAGCATGGCACACCTCGGAAAAAAATTCGAGGGAACGGCGCTATTGGGACTGGAAAATGTTTATGCCAGACGGCAAAAACCCCGGATTTCTTTCAACCCCACCGATCCAAATGTTTTTTGGTTTGCAGGAAGCCCTGGTCATGCTTGATGAAGAAGGTCTCGACAACGTGTTCTTACGCCACCAGAGAATCGCAACCGCCGTGAGATCTGCTATAACGCACTGGGGAAAGTCAGGAACTCTTGAGCTTCTATCCCTGGACCCTCGTGAACATTCCAATTCTATTTCAGCAATTCTTTTCAACAAACCATGCGATGTAGATGAATTTCGTTCAGTGTGTAGAGAAAAACATAGTGTTGCATTAGCCGCTGGCNTNGAGCGATTGGCAAAACAGGTTTTTCGAATTGGCCACCTGGGAGACCTNAACGAACCCATGATCCTTGGGACCCTTGCTGGGGTGGAGATGACATTAAAAAAGCAAAAAATCTCTTATGAGCCAGGGGGTGTGGAAGCCGCTATTAGCTCTTTGATATAGGTCAATGGTATTGCTATTTATTTAGAAAGTGAGCCTAACAAGTGTCGGCATCAAGAAAAATACAGTCGGCGAAGCCCGTTACAAACAACTTGGGGATTAATCGATGAACGAACTCGTTAAACTTTCTGCCAGGGAAGCTGTCACGCTTCTGAAGAAACAAGAGGTGTCTCCCCTCGA
>PBWV01000026.1 GCA_002728255.1 Rhodospirillaceae bacterium
ATGGCTAAGATTTGGGATAATGTAGTCTACTCGTGCAGTATGATGCTGGTTTTTGAAACAGAAGACCATATCGATAAATGGTGCTCTCGGCACAACATGCCCAAAGGAGACATAAAACGTCTTGATGAGCTCCAGCCATTTGCTGCTGCATGGTATGGTAACTATTTGGATGTAAATTGGAAGAAATGGACTGTGTCAGAAGCCTGCGAACTAATGGACCGGCATGGTTTTTCAGGTCCAACGTGGGCGTTGGAAGAAAGGGCAGGCCGGTTCTAGTGAGGCCTGCTTGATATAATAGATCGTCTAGCTGTTAAAATAGGACGACTTATTGCTAGAACTAGGGATATTAGGGGAGGACTGCCACATGGGTGACATTACTGAACTTCAGGGGCGTCGTGATAAGGTCTTAGGCGCTGGGGCACCCTTGTTTTATTCAAAACCGCTGCACCTGGTTCGAGGTGAGGGGGTTTCTTTGTTTGACGCGGCTGGCCGGCGCTATACTGATATGTACAACAACGTAGCTAGTGTGGGGCACTGCCACCCTCATGTGGTTGAAGCAATTTCTCGTCAGGTCGCCACCTTGAATGTCCACAGTCGTTATCTTCATGAGGGAATAGTGGAGTATAGCGAGAGATTAACGGAGAGGCACCACGACGGAATTGAATGTGCGATACTAACTTGTTCAGGCACTGAGGCCAACGAGGTAGCTTTGTTGATGGCCCGCCAAGCGACAAAAGGCCGAGGTATAGTATGTACAAACGCTGCATATCACGGGAATAGTGCCGCAGTCGGTGCCCTCACAAGGTGTAGTGCTACAATGACTACCAAAGCTGCAGAAGTTCGGGCTGTATCGTTTCCCGATACATACAGATTCGTTGGAGATGATGCTTGTAGCTATTATCTGGAGGAGCTTGATCAAACAATTCAAAGTTTCAGAAGGGATAGTATTCCCTTTGCCGGTATGTTGGTGTGTTCTATTTTTGCAAATGAAGGTCTTCCTACTGTCCCCGAGGAGTACCTTTCCAAAGCGGCTGCAATGGTGCATGCCGCTGGAGGATTATTGATTTGTGACGAAGTGCAATCAGGTTTGTGCAGAACGGGAAAGTGGTGGGGCTACCAGGATATGGGTGTCTTGCCGGATATCGTGACCATGGGGAAACCGATTGGTGCGGGAGTGCCTTTGGCCGGTGTTGCCGCAAGCCGCGAATTAGTAGAGAAATTTCGGTCGGAGACACGATATTTCAATACTTTTGCGGCGAGCCCCTTACAAGCAGCAGCAGGAAATGCCGTGTTGGATATCATTGAAAATGAGGGCATCCAAAGTAGTGTGCAGGCGGTGGGAGGAAAGCTCCTAGACGAACTGCAGAAAATTGAACCGCATTTTGAACAGATGGGAGATGTGCGTGGAGTGGGGCTTTTTATCGGGATAGAGTGGGTGTTAGACCGAACAACTAGAGAGCCAGATGTTGAGGGCGCCCGGAGAGTGGTAGAGAAGCTCAAAGACAAGGGCTTTCTAATAAGCCATGCAGGGGCCCACCGGAACATGCTCAAGATCCGTCCACCTCTCGTGTTTCAGCACACGGATAGCGAGGCATTCCTTGCAGCTTTTAATGAAACACTTCGAGAGATTTATGGATAATTTCCTGGACAATGTTGCTAGGCAAGCGGTGTCGCGATGGGATATTGAAGTCTGTGAGTTGGAATTACTCCCTTTAACTGAGAACATAGCCTTCCGAGTTACAGATGTGGCTGGGCAGAAATATGTTCTTCGATTNCACCGGCCAGGCTATCACTCTTTTGTGGAGTTAACTTCAGAGCAGCAGTGGACCCATGCATTGCGGACGGCCGATATAGATGTACCAGTGCCCATAAAAACAACACTAGGTTCTTACTATTGTAGGGTTAATGTCCATGGAGAGGACCGTTACGGGGGCATGCTTGAATGGGTAGATGGCATCTCAATGCAATCCTTATTGCAAGGTGATTTAGCCANTGAGGACGCAGGTAAGATGTTTGCCCANATTGGCGAATTGTTAGCGAAAATTCATAATCAATCTACTGTCTGGAAACCGACAAAGAATTTCTCACGCCACTCATTTAACGTTGACGGATTTTTTGGAGAAAACCCTTTCTGGGGNAGATTTTGGGAATCACGNTTAACCAACNAAGANCAGNGCGAATGGTTAGGNCAGGCCCGCGANCANATTGGTGATGTTNTAACCGAATATGGCGAGNGTGNNGAGATATACAGTTTAATTCACGCNGACCTTCACCCGGGGAACGTTATCGTGAATGNNGATCAACTNCANATCATAGATTTNGATGACTCTGGTTTTGGATGGCACCAATANGATTTAGCCGTTGCACTCTTTGACTATAGGGATAACAGTCAATTTTCACTTTTGCAGGATTCTTTATTGGAAGGGTATAGGAAACACCGTTATTTGACTGATGACTCCATCTCTTATGTGCCGTTGTTTCTAGTTATTAGGGCTCTTGTTTTAATTGGATGGTATTCCGACCGGCCCGAGCATGATGGTCGAGCAGACATTAGAGGGTTGTATGATTACGGAGTGTCCGCTCTCGATCAAGCCTTAGCAGCGTGTAGATGAATTGTTGTTAGGAAGGCATGGGCTAATAAGACGCCCATGCCCTTTGTATGCCCAAAGTAGAACAATCCAAGCTTCAAAGTAGATCAGCAATTGAATCTAGTCCCGCTTGGGCACACTGTTCGTCCTCGTCGGCAGTTGCCCCACTGACCCCTATGCTGCCGATATGGGCGCCAGCCTTAGTTATGATTGGAAGGCCACCAGGGAAAGCGGCGTGTCCCGCAATTTCGGCTCCACCTGGTATCATTCCTGGCTGACCGTCCTTCCCATAAACGAGTTCTCCCATAAATCGGGAAGAGAAAGGGAAGCTCGATGAAGTGGTGGCTTTCATATGGGCGATGGTAATACTACCAAGGAAGGAATTTTCCTGCCTCCGGAACAGTTTGAGATTACCCCCGTCGTCGTATATGGCGATTATTATGGGGTTAAAGCCCTTCTCTTGCTGGAACGATTCGCATGCTCCAGCAATCTGTTTTGCCATATCAAGAGTTAAGATAGGTTTTGTCTCCATGGCCTTCGTGTGGGACGTGTTTATGAGCCCAACAAGCACCAGAGAGAGGGCGGCGAAGAGTGAGTGTAGTTTCATGTTTAGCTTCCTCGGTCATTAGTGTTGGAAAAGAACCCAGCCATTTATGGTGGCTGGGTTCTTAGTGGACGATATGAAGAAGGGTACATCCAAGAGGAGGTTCTATAGGAAGCGAGCATATATGTCAATGANAATAAGTCGCAATCGCAATAACGAATAAAAATCGTTAGATCAATAGGATGGGATGGAGTACGGTAATTTATACTGTGAGAGTGAGAAGCAGTTGCAAATGATATTTTTCCTGTTTATGGTGCCCGGCGGTATGAAAGTTGAGGGCGGAGGGTGGCATTGGTGGATTGGGGGGGGTCGAGGGTCTGTTCGGAGCCGAAGCGTGAGAGTGGATGGTTGGAACACAAGTTGGGCTAATAGGAAAGGGGATTAAAGTTGAGCATTTTAGTAGGTCGTGAAGCACCAAACTTTACTGCACAAGCAGTTCTAGGAGATGGATCAATAGTCGATGACTTTGACTTTGGTGAGGCGATATCGGGCAAATATGGCGTGTTGTTTTTCTATCCGTTGGATTTCACCTTCGTGTGTCCATCTGAAATACTGGCCGTGGCTAACCGGTTTGAGCAGTTTCAGAAATTAAAGTGCGAAGTAGTTGGCGTCAGCATAGATTCGCATTTCACCCATGATGCATGGAGAAAGACGGCGGTTAATCGGGGTGGGATTGGCCCGGTTCCTTACACGTTAGCAGCTGATCTCACCAAAGAAATCTCCTCATCATATGGGATTTTGGCACATGAGTCCGAGAGTTATTATCCTGCTGGGGTGGCGATGCGCGCCACGTTTGTGATTGATAAAAGGGGTATCGTAAGACATCAAATCGTCAATGATGAGCCTATTGGCCGGGATATGGACGAGCTGGTAAGAATAGTAGAAGCGCTACAATTCTTTGAGGAAAATGGCCAGGTTTGCCCCGCTGGTTGGAGCTCAGGAAGTGAGGGTATGACTAATACTCCTGAAGGGGTTGCCGAATACCTTTCGGGTAATGCGGAGAGTTTATAGAAAGTAAGAGCTTGCTATGCTCCCATAGGTTCTTCTGTTCCATGGAATAGATACACTCTCCTGTTTTGTAGAGATTGGCGAGCTCTTTTGCCCACTGTCGTAATTCGAGAACAGTTAGCAATCCGTTAGGCTGTCATTTAGGCATTGGGGCGATTGAAAAATTTAGTCGTATCTGCTTCAATTAAGGCTCTTTCTGGAATTCCTTAGGGTCTGAATAGTGTATAATTTAATAATTCGGAATGCCTTAATAGCCGATGGGCTTGGAAACCCCCTAATTGAGGGTGATTTGGCGGTAAAGGATGGTCGGGTAGCGGCTATCGGACATATTGAGGGTAATGCTTTAGATATTCTTGATGCAGAGGGGCATGTCCTTGCCCCAGGCGTAATCGATATTCATACCCATTATGATGCCCAACTGACATGGGATAAGACAGCTTCTCCATCGCCGGCCCTTGGGGTTACCACTGTCGTCGTAGGTAATTGTGGTTTTGGGGTGGCCCCAGCACCAGAGGAGCACCGAGACAGCATTCTTGCCAATCTTGCGGAGGTAGAGGCAATGTCTCTCGAATCTTTGCGGGCTGGTATTGATACAAATTATGAGACCTTTGGTGAATACATGTCGCTGCTTGAGGAGAAAGGGACGTATCCCAATGTAGCTGTTCTTGCGTCTCATGCTGTTATGCGAACGGCGGTAATGGGTGATGCGGGGTCGCAACGTGCTGCCACAGATGATGAACTGGAACAAATGTTGGACCTCTTTCGAGAGGCTATGGATGCGGGAGCTGTGGGTCTCGGGTCCTCAAGTAATGAGAACCATCGTGGGGCTGGTGGTATTCCTATTGCTTCACGTTTTTCTACGGACGACGAGTATCGGTCATTTGCAAAAGTTTTGTCGGAGTATGATCACGGAGTCTTTATGGCAACCTTCGGTGAAATGCATGGGATACCATTTGTAGAGGAAATGTCGGAGATCAGTGGTAAACCGGGTTGTTACGCAGCTCATTTCTATCATCCGCGTCAGCCAGAGCGTGGATTGAGGATTATGAAGGAGGCAGAGGCTGCTCGCCAGCGCGGGCTGCCAGTTTTCACCCAAGGTTCGTGTCAGCCGCTCAGCTTGAGTTTTTATCTTGACGGGGCATACGCCCTGAAAACTTACTCTATTTGGCCAACCACGGAAGACCAAGACGAATTGCGGACGATATTTTCAGATTCAGATTTTCGTAATGATTTTAGGGATGCGATAAAAGATTTTGATAGTGCTCGCCTCTTCACTGGCCGCTGGGAGTGGGTTATCGTTGCGGTAGCGGGTTTGGATAAGAACAAAGACCTTGAAGGAAAAAGTGTTCTGGAAATTGCTTTGGAACGTGATGTTGATCCGTTGGATTTGTTTCTTGACCTTGCCCTGGAGGAGGATTTCAAGACTAAGTATGCTTTTTATTTGCTGAATATGGAAGACGAAGGAGTTGCCGAGATAATAGGTAATGATGGTACTCTGATAAGTCTTTCTGATGCAGGTGCACATAATTCAATGCTTTGTGATGCTGGGTATGCCATGCATCTTTTTGGTTACTGGTCCCGCGAGAAGGGGTTATTTGATTTGCCTACAGCGATCCGGAAAGTCACTCACGATCCGGCAGATGTCTATGGAATAATTGATAGAGGGCAGCTTACCGTGGGGGCGTGGGCGGATATGATCTTGTTTGACCCGGATACCATTTCAATTACGAAAATGACACAGCATTTTGATTTGCCCGCGGATGGTGAACGCTTGCTTAGGCAGGCACCTGGGTTGTTGGGAACCTGGATTAATGGAACCCAGGTTTTTGATGGTAATGACTATGTGGANGTCGTGGCGCCGGGGCATATTTTGAGAAAATTCTCGGGCGAACCGCCTAAGCTTGGTATGGGGCAATAGTTTTTCTAAAAGGGTGTTGAGCGAGTGGAACTTGAAATTGATTCTAGGGCGGGCCGCTTGAGTGCTGCGCAAAAAGCCCAGTTTGATCGGGATGGGTTTATTAAAAATTTGCCAGTTTTTGCCCCAGACGGAGTGGCACAACTTCAGAAAATGTTTGACGAATGGTCTGGTAGACTTCCAGAAGAAATTGACATTAATCGGGTGAATATGTGGCACAAGGCCAGCCAATCTTTTGCGAGATTGTGCCACACGCCAGCAATCCTAGACTACGTTGAGGATATTATCGGGCCCAATTTTTTCCAATGGGGCGGGCAATTTTTTGTGAAATATCCCCATGACGGNTCCGAGGTGCCATGGCATCAAGATNCCGAATACTGGCCACTCTCTCCAAGGCGGACGGTGACCGCTTGGCTAGCGATCTATGATACAGATGAAGATAATGCGGCGATGAAAGTGATCCGTGGTAGCCATCTGAAAGGTGGGTTTAAACATCATATCAACAATGCACCTAATTTGGTTCTGTCAAAGGAAGTGGATGAACACCAGATAGACGAAGAGAGTGTCAGAATATTGGATATGAAGGCTGGCGAAATATCTCTTCACGACAGTCGCCTCATTCATGGCTCGGGGCCTAATACATCGGACCGNAGAAGATGTGGGGTGACTATGCGCTATTGTCCTCCAGAAGTTAAGTGTGATTTGTCGGTGTGGCCCACTTTTGAGGCGTATTGGGCGCGCGGTGTAGATGCCTACAGGAATAATCCGTTGGGGCCAGCCACAAAGACTGAGAAATATCCCACGAAGCTTAGCTAATGCATTCAANCGACTTTATNGAATNAGATNTGCTCCTTTTAGTAATTTCAANGTAGTTGCTTATAAGNGGGAAACTTTTTGGGCAGAAGGAAGATCTCCCAATCGCTCTTCTACTTCCATATAGGCTGGCATACTTGTCGCTGCCCCTTGTGTGAGACAAGCAAGTCCAGCTGCAACGCTAGCGTTGTGGAGCATCTGGGCTAAAGAGTTATTGAGGGCCATACCGACTGCAAGGTTCCCGACAAAGGAATCGCCAGCGCCCACCGTATCGACAGGAGTTATTGGAAGGGCATCGATTTGCCATTCTTCATTATTGCTAAAAGCATGGGCCCCCTGAGCGCCCAGACTTACAATAGTCGGAACAGAAAATTTCCCTGCAATTGCGCGGGCTGCGGCTCTGCTAGAGCTCGTGTCTAGATCGTTGNGGTTTGCCATCATCTTTGCTTCAACCTCATTGACTACTAAAAGATCCAGCAACGAGATCATGTCTCCCGGAAAAGGTGCTGCAGGGGCGAGATTTAAAAGTACGCGAACTCCCCGTTGTTTAGCCCGCTGAATTATCTTGCAGTTTGCCTCTAGCGGAATTTCCATCTGTAGGACAAGCACAGTCTCAGGGGTTAGCAACTTATCCGGGAGATCATCATCTTTAAGCATGGTGTTAGCGCCGCTTGCCACTACTATCTGGTTTTCGGCTTTTGCATCTACTGAGACAGCAGCGCATGCCGTTGGTTCCGGTCCTCGTCGAATATTTTTAATATTTACTCCTGCCCCCTCAAGTGCGGTTAGTGCAATATCTCCAAATTCATCTTTGCCGGCGCGTCCGACCATGTTGATGGATAGGTCCTTGCTTGGTCGTGCCCGGGCTGCGGCTACTGCTTGGTTTAGTCCTTTGCCACCAGCAGCCTTAAAATAATCAGGGCACAGCACGGTTTCGCCAGGGCNCGGTAACTTGCTGACGTTGAAAACAAGATCAAGGTTTATCGAGCCAAATACAGTAATCATTATCCACCTCAATTTAGGACGGCACAAAAAGAGCTTATCGGACCCTGGCATGGGTCTGTCATCACGCAGCAACAGAACAATATGTTAGGTCCATCCCGAGACCAAGCTGTTAGCTGAATTTTTCTGGAAATAGAAACAAAATGAAATTGGTGTCTTGCGCGTCGCGCATCTCAATAGAAGGATTAATTTAAAAATATCTATAATATAGTCAAATTACGTTATCTTATGTTTCTATGATATTTTTAGAATCACTATAAATTACAAATAAGGTTAGGGAGGAACGTTAAATGTGGAAATTCATTAATGTTTGTGTTGTCTCCTTCTCGCTAGGGATTAGCGCCTCACTTGTTGGTGCCCAGGCAGGAGAGACGGGAACTGAGACTGGGGGTATGGCAGGGTTTCATGGTGTTGGCGACTTTCAGCAGTTTGAGCCCGACTTTGGGGTCTGGAAAGGGGAGTTTTGGGGCCAAAGTACGACAGATACGGAGGCCGGTCCTTTACATCGGGGCGCCTGGTATTGCACTGGTGAGGAAGTTTTCCAGGGAGGTGTGCCCAAGTGGGGTGGCGGTTTTTGCACAATAACGGATGTTGACGGTGATACGGTGAATGTTCGCTGGCAAGCTACTGCGCCATGGGGTCCTGGGGCAAGCATAGGCACCCGAGGGGACTATCACTCGGGGACGGGGAAGTACGTAGGAATTACTGGTTGGTACACGTTTCATTGTGAAAATGTAGCGGTCAGCCATTTCTTCTGTCGCATTACTGGCGGAGAATACAGTATTCCATAAGTAGTTTAGAAATTGGTCTGGTGTCGAGATAAAGGCCTCGACACCAGCACTTCCAGCGTCTGTTGTGTGCGGGTTGGTTAGAANTTGGATTGCTTTAGTGTGTAGTTCGTAGTTCTTGCNNCTTGTAAGTAAGAAGTTCAAAGCAATTTCGTGTTACTATGTGGTTATGAACGAAAGACCAGTCATTGTTGCAGGCGGAGGTTTGGGAGGGCTTGGTGTAGCTCTTGGCTTGGCTAATAAAGGCAAGGCCGTCCTGGTATTGGAGAAGGCTCCGCAGTTGGGTGAGATTGGGGCGGGTATTCAATTGGGGCCCAACGCTTTTCACTCGTTAGATCATTTAGGGGTGGGGCAGGGCGCTCGAAGGCAGGCAGTATATGTGGATAAACTGCGTTTTATGGATGCTATTACCAATGAGGTAGTCGCGGATATTCCTGTCGGCGATAGGTTTCGGGAGCGTTTTCAAAATCCATATGCGGTGGTGCACCGTGCCGACCTCCATAAGGAGATGGTGAACGCCTGCAAAAGTAACTCGCGAATCCAACTCCNGGTGAATAGCGAGGTTANCGGCTATAGTCAGGATAACGGCTTGATAACNGTNAACNTNGCTAATGGGAGTTCNGTGGANGGNGAATTACTTGTTGGCGCCGACGGTCTACACTCGGCGGTAAGGGAAAAAGTTGCAGGTGATGGAACACCCCGTGTTTCCGGGCACTCTACATTTCGCTCAGTTATTCCGGTAGAGCAGTTTCCCCAAGCTATTCGGTGGAATGCGGCTACGTTGTGGATGGGNCCAAGTTGTCACTTGGTTCATTATCCTCTNTCGGGTTCCAAACTATTCAATATTGTGATTACAAAGGATAACAAGGTNAANGACGTAGTTGCTGGAAAGTCAGTTAGTAAGGAAGAGGTGCGGTCCAATTTTTCTCATATTCATGAAGTTCCAAAGCAACTGATTGAAATTGGCGAGAATTGGAAAATGTGGGTTTTATGTGATCGAGACCCGATACGAGATTGGGTAGACGGTCGCGCAGTTCTTCTCGGGGATGCTGCACATCCGACTTTGCAATATTATGCGCAGGGAGCGTGCATGGCTCTAGAAGATGCTGTGGCTCTTTCTGAACTCATTGGAAATAACCCTGAGGATTATGAAGAAGCTCTACTAAAATATCGTGATAGCCGTTTAGTGCGTACCGCACGAATACAGATAGGTTCAAGACAGTTGGGAGATAACTGGTTTCACGTTGACGGAGTGCACTCCAGTCTCAGAAATGAAATTATGAGCGGAATGTCAGATGAGGAATATTATTCTCATCTTGAGTGGCTGTATGGATACAAAGCTTCCTCCGTTCGAGAGGAAAGCATATGAGCAATATTTACGAGTATTAGTCTATGTATCCAAGATCGCCCCATACTTTATAATTTTCTCTGAAAGTCCTAAGTGAGTCCCATACTCGAGAAAAATCAGCATCCTTTGCAGCTTCTTCTGTAACCACTTCTTGCCATGCGGTTTCAAAAGCATCTAGAACGGCTGGTTCCCATTGATGAAGGGTAACTCCTTTTTCTTGCAGCTCGTACAGAGCATCAAATTGGATGGCTTCGCTTTCAGCCAAGGTACGGGCGATGCTTTCTTGGCAAAGGGTTTGAAGAAGCGCCTGCTGTCTTGGGGAAATGCTGTTCCAGTCGTTTAGGTTAATCATCAACTCGCCAAAAGTCGTAGGTTGATGCCATCCTGGAAAATAATAATGCTTGGCAACTTCGTAAAAACCAAGATCCAGATCGAGGGCTGGAAAGGAAAGTTCTGCGGCGTCAATCGTGCCTAACTCTAAGGCAGGAAATATATCGCCAGGTGCTATTAGCTGCGTTGAGACACCAAGTTTCTCCATTACTTTCGCGCCTAAACCAAAAAACCTCATTTTTAGCCCCCTGAGCTGATCAAGGGAAGTTATCTCATTTCTAAACCAACCAGACCCCTCAGCCGCGGAAACTTGGCACGGCATCGAGTATATATTGTGCTGTGCATATATTTCCTGCATTAACTCAAGGCCTCCCCCGTGGTAGATCCACGCGAGCGACTCGCCGGCCCTTGCTCCAAAAGGAACTGCTGCGAAGAACTGTAGAGCTGGGACTTTTCCGGCCCAAAAACCTGGATTGGTCCATCCTGCATTAACGGCACCTGCTGAGACGGCATCGAATATTTCCAGAGCTGGAACCAGGGAACCAGGGTCGAAATATCTTAATTCTATGTTCCCATCCGAAAGGATGCTTATTCTCTCCTCAAAATATTTGCCGCTTGTACCTCCCGTCCTTAATGAACTTGCAAAACTGCTCGCCATTTTCCATCGAATTGGCGCATCCCCTGCTCCACTTGTTGGGGCTGAAGTTGTTGTTTCTCCCGGGGCATTACCGTCATTGTTGGCGAAAAAGAAGGTGCCGACGAGGAGGCCAATACAAAGTCCTAAAACGCCGGTAACAGTTGAGGATTTTTTCATGCTATAGGACCTTTTTCTGAATGCTTCGAATTAGATAAAAATGTCAGTAGTGTTGTAGTCTTGAAGTCCCTCAAGGGCTTTTGCATCCCATTGATATGATTCCATGTCATCNTTAAAAGGCTGGTAAATATATGGGGTTTCGGCAGGAAATTTCTTGCCCCGGGCATTAATGGCATACCCGATAACACGGGATCTTTTACGGATAAATTCTTCGTCATAGATTATCGGTTCATTGTCAAAATTTTTGGTTTCGACGTTTAGTACGGAAGATCGTTTATGAAATCCAAAATTGACGGTTACTCGTGGTTGGGAACTGGTATTAGCGAATGACCCATGTACAATCTGTCGGCTCGTCATGGCGACATCTCCTGGATTGCATAGAATGGGTACAGCGCCGGGGATACGGTCGGCCTCTCCTTCAACGCACATTGATTTGATGTCTACCTTCCCAAGTTTATGACTGCTTGGAACTACCCATAGACCGTTAATAGCGTTGCAGCCATACAGCTGGGCCATAAAGTTAAACCCGTGGGTGTACTCATCGAGATCAGGTTTCTTCCAATGCGTTTGACCATCTTGATGCCACGACACAGAGGCCCCTAGACCTGGCTCCTTTATGAATAATGCTTCATTGAAAGGTACGAAATCCGCTCCATTAATTTGCTCCGCCACTTTCAATAATTTGGGATGTCCATAAACTCGCAGGCAGGCTTCCGAAAACTGCAGGCTTCCTACTATCAGGTACACGATCTCCTCTGGTGCATCTTCGTCCGGGACATGTTCCGTCATATTAATTTGGTGACGCCCGTTGCCGAGTTCAGTGCCGCCAAACGGGTCACTGAGCGGTTTTGCCCAGTAAAGGGGTTCCGATTTACATTTAGAGTTAATGGCGGGTCTTCCGCTTCCATCAATCTTGGACGTCCGATCCCTTGGGAGACGGCCTTGTAAGGTTTTGAGGTCCGCCTCGATGTCGGCAAGCTCAGCTTGATCCAGTACGTTTTCGAAAATGTAGAACCCATTTTCTTGGTACGATTCAACAATATCTTTTTCAAGGCTTCCTTCGGCTGTAAACCTTATGGGCCCTCTATTTCCCAGTCGCAATGCATTTTTCTCACCTTCCTCAACGTAAGNCTGCATTTTCGGATCAAGTGTCCCGTAATCAATGATCTCGTTCCGTGATTGCCCATCCATGTTGTGCCTGCTTGATTTTTCCTATTAAAGTTAGCCAATAGTATATGTGGTCACTTAGAAGCTCACAATAGTCTCTATTTTGAGAAATAAGTGTCAGCCCATTATAAAGAGCGTTGCGAGTTATGAGGAACCAGGGCCAATTTGGCCTGGCTCCTTTAACAGTCCCTTTTTACGATATTCTACGTTGTGGCTAGTTTCGTTGCCAATCGCAGGACCCTAAGATAACTATTCTGTTATTTGGGAGATATTCCACTGCGTATTCGCAGGTGCCGGTTACCCCATCGTATTTTCCGGTTCCACCGATTAANTTAATGGTTCCTTTCCCTCCACCTCCAACTGCGATATCTCCTGCTTTNCGCTCCCCATGGGTATACACTTGGTCGCCGTCTGAATCGGTTTGAATGCCGTCCCCTACAACGTCAATGCCCTCAATAGATTTTTTTATGTGGACAGCCGTGACCACAGTATTACTGGAACCTTCCTTGAATGGTCCGCCACTGCTTTTAATTATGGTCGCTGATCCTTTTATTGATCCTGCAGTGATAGTTTCTTCGCCGCGCTTGACGGTTGTGTAGTCCGTGGTCAGGGCTTGTAAGTAATCAAATGTACCGCTCTTAGCGTGATGGTCCNCCATTGCCATAGATCCGTTGAATATGGCCATTATTGCAATGGCTGCCATGGTGCCTATCTGTCTTCTCGGGTGCATTTTTATCTCCATAAATAACAAAAATCATTTTATTAGGAGACAATATCACTTTTGAGATCGCAATCGAAGAAAATAGTAGATATGGTGCTAGTGGAGAATCTAGCTTTCGTATTTCTTTTTTAAGTCTGAGGCGACCCTATGCTTAGTGGAAAGTTTCGTTCCTCCGAGCCATGCTATACGTGCGAGGCCAGTGGGGCCTCGTATCAATCGGGCGGTTTCTCCAAAATTTTTCAAACCCGGGGCGGCAGAAATCTTACCTTTATCGCGACCCGTTAACGTGATTTCACTGGCATCCCTAAATGGTACTTGTAGACTTGGNTCGGTTATCAAAACCCGGTCTCCCATGGCCACAAAGTCCAAGGTGTTCCAGAGATCCCACCACCGACCTTCCCACTTCTTGGTTTTAGCCTTGGGAGCCCCTCTTTCTTCGAATTTTTGGAGAATATAAAGAATCGCGTCAGACCAGATACTAGACGGCCCGTCCACTGCGTTTGTTATTACCGAAACAGATATGTTGTGTTGGGGAACTGCCACGGTTTGAGTTAGAAATCCTGGGAACGCTCCCATATGGCCAAACCAATCCCAGTGTCCTGTTTTACCTATCATGGTCCCGAGACCGTAATATCTTTCTTCGTATTCGGAATGGTTCTTCCAATGGATGCGGGTCATCTCCTTACGACTAGATCGAGTCAAAATGCTCCGTTTTGCATCGGGGTCGAGTGTCGAAAAAAATAGNGAGAGATCTGCGGCTGTGGCCAAAAATCCTGTGGCGGGAGCCAGGGCATTTGTTGGATCATCCCCGGGTATTATCACCCGGTAGCCCAGCGGTAGTTTTCGACTGTGCCCTTGGGCAATGGGAACAGTAGGTGGTACGGGAGTGTCAGGCAAAGTCTCCTCAAGTTTACTTCCATCTACAATTAGCCTTTTCACACACTCGCAATATGCTTCCCCCGTAACGGACTCTATAATCAACCCTAGGAGNCCGAAAGCATGATTAGAATATTTAAACTGTGAACTGGGTTCGAGAATTAGGGGATCTCTTAATTCAGTGCGAAGTTCTTTTGCATTCAGGAAGGGTCTGCGGTTGCGCCAGTACCCAGCATCATTTCCGTCTCGGACTATTCCAGAGCTATGGGATAACAGCTGGGAAATTCTTGTTTCGGCTATGGTGGGATGCAGCCCATCGATGTAGAGGCCGGCCGGGTCNTCGAGCCGTAGCATCTCTTTTTCACAAAGGCGCAAAACAGCCGCTGCCGTGAATGTTTTGGAATGCGAAGCTACTCTAAATCGGTGGCGAGGGGTAAGCTTTTGCCCAGTGACAATGTTGGCAACCCCGAACGCTTTTTCCAGGACAAGTCGTCCTTTCGATGCAATGGCAACAACGCATCCCGGTTGTTCCGTGAGTTGCATTTGGAAATCGAGCCATTCAGGAATGTAGTGTAGCGCTGACTTGAGCCATGCCTCCATAGTCATTCTCTATCGGCTATTCCATTTTCGAATTATTTCCATATAGGCAGCTTCTGCTTCAGTAATTTTTTCTACCACACAATATTCATCGGTTTTGTGCGCCATGTACGGTTCTCCAGGACCCAGTATGATAGTAGGGGCGCCGCCGTAGGCAGGGGTAAGAACNGAGGCGTCCGTAAAACCTGTNCCAGTTTTGTACTCAGGGATTTCACCTTGGATTCCAGTTATGATTTCGTTGACTTCCTGTACCCACTCATCGGCTGTATTAGTTAGAACGCCATCGACGTCAATAACGGGCTCTAAATCAACTTCGTCTCCAAGATACCCAGATAATTGGGTTTGCAAGTTCGTATGGCTTTGGGCGGGTATGGTTCGAATATCAATCCCTATTTCCGTCAAGTCAGGGACAGAGTTGATATTCATGCCGCCGTGTACCGTCCCGACATTGAGTGTCGGTTTTCCGAGTACATCGTGCCGGGCAATNTTGAAATCAAAATCCTCTAATTGGGTAATGGCACGAGCGGCTTTATAGACGGCATTGTCTCCGTCTTCAGGGCGGGAGCCGTGTGCAGTAACCCCTTTTGTTGTGGCTTTTAGCCAGAGTGCCCCTTTGTGACCAATTCGTGGTTTATTAGAGGTCGGTTCCCCAACGACGATGGCGCCTGCTTCGCCTAGGACACCATCGAGCTCTGCAAGATGGTAGGCGCCCTCGCAGCCAGTTTCTTCACCTGCTGTAACCACTAAAACTAGCCCTGGCCCATCTTTCACTTCTTCTGAGACACGCAAGGCGGCAGTAACAAATGCGGCTACGCCGCTTTTCATGTCTGTGCTTCCGCGGCCATAGAGTTTGCCCTCTGCGATCTCCCCTGCGAAGGGATCCACCGACCAAGAAGCCCCTCCTAGGGGTACAACGTCTATGTGTCCGGTAAAACAGAGAGGTTTACCTTCCGAACTGCCACCGATGCGGGCCACCAGGCTTGTTCGCGTGTCTGCGAATTCGTGATAGGAAACAGAGAAGCCTCCAGCTTCTAATAGATTTCCCACATGTTCGGCACAGGGTCTTTCATTTCCAGGAGGGTTAATTGTGTCGAAGCTCACCAAAGTTTGGGTTAGTTTCACGGGATTTGGGATATTAGTTGTCAATTTACTCACCTGCTTCGGGAATGATGGACAGCAATGTTACAGTTTGTCATGCTATCATGCTCCTGTTTCGGAGGCTAGGCCAGCACTTGAAGAAGGGGATCTAACAATTGAGTAATGATCTTATTTATAAGTCGGCTAAAGATTTATTGGGCTTGTTTGAGCGCAAAGAGGCCTCACCCGTTGAAGTAATCAGGGCTGTTTTGGGCCGGGTTGAGGAACGTGACAAGGATATCAACGCATTTATTTTTGTTGATGAAGAGGCCGCCTTGACGCAGGCAAAGGACTCAGAGAAGCGGTGGAATGAAGGAAAACCACANGGCCTTTTAGATGGAGTTCCAATTTCGATAAAGGATATGGTTTTAACCAAAGGTTGGCCGACTCTTCGGGGATCTTTAAGCGTCGATCCAGAGGGCCCCTGGGAAGAAGATGCGCCTTGTGTTGCGAGGTTAAGAGAACACGGCGCGGTGATTTTTGGAAAAACTACTATGCCTGAATTTGGATGGAAGGCGGTGGGGGATTGTGAACTCACTGGTATCACTCGCAATCCATGGGACCTCGGGAAAACTCCCGGTGGGTCATCGGGAGGTGCTTCGGCAGCGCTTGCGGCCCGCATGGGACCTTTAGCCATTGGTGGCGATGCGGGTGGCTCTATCAGAATTCCCTCTAGCTTCGCGGGCGTATTCGGGTTTAAGGCCAATTACGGGCGAGTCCCTAGTTATCCGGAGGGAGCAATGCGTAATCTCACTCATATCGGTCCAATGGCTTTGACAGTCCAAGATGCAGCCCTTTTACTTACAGTAACTGCGGAACCCGATCATCGGGACTGGACGAGATTAGTATATAGCAATGAGAATTTTGCAAATCACCTAGATGAAGGGATCGCTGGGCTTCGCATAGCGTACAGTCCGGACCTGGGGTACGCTCGTGTAGATTCCTCAGTAAAGCAAGTTGTGGCCGCGGCGGTTAAAATTTTTGATGATTTGGGAGCTAATGTGGAGGAGGTATCTCCTGGCTTTGACGATCCATTACCAATTTTTTTAAGTCATTGGGGGGCGGGGGTTGCCGGAGCCCTGGGCAGCCTCTCCGAGGAGAAAAAATCAAAGCTTGAAACTGCGTTGAGGGATTTTGTTGAAAGGAGCCAGAATATTCCCTTGAAGGATTATACAGATGCAATGAACCAAAGAGCTGCGCTGTGTGTTCACATGAGGGAGTTCCATCAAAAGTATGATCTTTTGCTTACTCCCTCTACCGCTGTTCCCGCCTTTGAGGTTAATCGTCGATCACCGGCTGGCCGTGGAGATTGGGATTGGACACCCTTCTCTTACCCATTCAATCTCACCCAACAGCCTGCTTGTTCTATACCTGCCGGATTCACCGAAGCGGGCCTCCCCGTTGGCTTGCAAGTAATTGCTGATAGTTTTCGTGATGATTTGGTGTTGCGAGCTGCGCATTCGTTCGAGAAGGTGGCAAAGGTTAATTCTCTGCCTCCTGGCTTTTAGGGAGTTACTTGAAGTAAACCAGGGGTTTTGGGAAAAAAGACAAATGGAAGTGTGGTTTTAGGTAGGGGTTCCCCCAGTTAAAGGGTGACCTGCTCTGAAGCTGCTTTAAATTAACAGTTCAGGAGCACGGGATGAAAAGAGAGATAACCTTGTATGGTAGTGGTACCAGTCGTTCTAGTCGGTGTTTATGGACCCTACGCGAGCTTGGTGTGGAATTTTCCTATGTGGATGATTCAAGTCTCCTCGGCACGGAGAAGCTCAAGAGACTGCAGCCACAGGGAAA